>JAGBAV010000045.1 GCA_017938795.1 Clostridia bacterium | reverse complement strand
GTTTTTTTGTGCTTCTTCGAGGTGGGGTCTTGGTTTGTATCACCCGGGGAGCCCGCATAGTCGCAATGTTCCATTGCTTCTTGCGGTTCCCCACGCTCCGCCTGCCTGTTTCGCCCACCGGGCGCGGCAGGCTCCGGTGCCACCAGTACAGCCGGTCTTGTCAGCCGGCACCAGACGATCGGAAAGTTCCGGTCGTTTTTTTGTGTCTCTTCGGTGGATATAGAGCGAGAATGAGACGGGAGTGAATCTGCCGCAAAACGTGACAAATGATATCCAGTTTATCCTTGTGGCATCTCCCTTTTTTCACCTTCGTGCTGCCGCAGGGCGCAGGCGCTTCCGTCGAGTGATATCTATATATCCTGCGAAGCTGCCGGAGCTTCGGTTCAGACGGTTGGTTTTTGTCATGGCCTGCTCATGCGTCACTGCATTCGGGAGCATCCCCTTCCGGCCCTGCATTCCAGACCAGCCCGGTCATCAGGACAATCGTATGATCACAGAAAAGTTCATGCATCATTCTTTCCTCGCTTGACAAATGCAGGAGATTACATAATAATGATCATAGAAAACACGCATAATCCGGAAAAGAATTATGATGGAGGCTTCTATGAAAAAACCTGTTGAGATTCTTATCTGCGCAGCGCTGGCATTGCTCGGCTTCAGGTTTCTGGGGGTATTGCGCTTCATGCTCGCCGTTGTTCTCTTCCTGATCTTCAAGCTCTTTGTATTCAGGAAAAGACCGGCGAAGGCATCCGGCGAGCCTGCATCCAATGGGAAAAAGCCATTCAGCCTGCTCAAACCGACCGTGCTTGCGCTGGCGATCGTGTCTGTCTATCATGTGTGCTGGAGTCTTATGCCGATCCCGACCATAAGCGTCACCTACACGCCTGCAGAGGATGCAGTCATTCACACGGTCGACGCCCTGGGCGGCATCACCCTTGAGATTCCCAAGTCGCTCGGGCTGGAGCCCGTCGAGCCTGCCGCCGGCACGGACGTGGTCTTTGCCAGCGCGAATCCCCTGAACGAGCTTGAGGTCGAGCTCGACGTCTTTGATACCGATCTGGAATACAACGACTGCAGCGAAGAGGAACTGCTCTACCATGCCAGCGAAAGGCGCGGCTACACCTCCTCCCTCGCCCATGTGTATTCCAGCCATATCGTCAACACCGAAGCCAAGCGATACGTCCGCATGCATTCCCGTGCACTCCTGATGCTCGACTGCGTCATCTATGTCACAAACCACGGGGATCAGGGCGTGATGCTCTCCGCATTCACGCCCGGGGTATTCAGCGAAGAGCAGCTCAGCCAGCTGGATCAGATCGCCGCAAGCATCCGTCTGTCCAATCCGTAAACGCAGCGCGTCTGCATGATCCATACTGTTTCCGGTTCCGGAAGCGGCCTATTCTTTCTTCGGATTCACGTCATCCTCTTCTTTGCTGCCGACCACTGTCCATGATAGAATACGTTCATCCATCCGCGCGCCTTCGCCTGCGCGGCGAATCAACATGTTTCTATCGGGAGGTTCCGCCATGAATCGCACGGAAGCCAAACGTCAGCGTGAAAAGCGCATTGTCGCCGAGATGATCGCGCTGTACTGCCGCAATCAGCACAAATCCTCCTCCCCCTGTCCCGAGTGCGCTGCGCTGATCGAATACGCGCATCAGCGCAGCGACAAATGCCTCTTCATGGAGAGCAAGACCTTCTGCTCCAACTGCAGGGTGCATTGCTACAGATCAGATATGCGCGAGCAAATCCGCAGGGTCATGCGCTATTCCGGGCCGCGGATGATCCGGACGCATCCCATACTCGCCATGCGCCATCTCATCGAGAGCAAGCTCGAGAAAAGGCGCCTGCAGGGATGATCCTCTTCATGCAAAGTCCATCTCTTTTCCGGCAGGTTTATAGCCGCCCCTGAACAGGGGCGGTTTTTTATTCTCAACTAAGAAGGACTGCTGTAAACTGCACTGCCATCGGGGCGGGTTGTGCTTTGATGCTGTAACCAAGCTCAGCTCCCCGCCCCATTTCTGGCTGCTGCGCCGGCATGAATGGAATCACAAAACAGGAACGCGCTCCCCGCCCGGCACGGCAGGGAGCGCGTTCTTATTCTCTGTTCAGCTGTGAAGGCTCCCCTCACCCCACGCACTCCGGCGTGAAGGTGCAGCTGTAGTCAATCTTCGTCCCGGGGCGGTACTGCTCGTCCAGCTCCGGGCCGCAGCTGTTGGAGCCGATGCCGGCGAGGAGCGCATCCACGCACAGCACCGTGCTGCCGCAGGGCTCGATCTCATAGGCGTGCTGCTTGCCGGTCAGCTCCTCCTGCGTGTAGGGGGAGGCGCTGAAGGAGAAGCCGCTGCCGGTGACATGCAGGCGGGCGGCAGGGCCGGACACCTGCACATAGCTGCAGTCGTGATGGCTGCCGTTCTCCTGCGGCTTGAGGTAGTCCTCGTGCATCGCGCGGACGGACGCGCTGTACAGATGGCGGCTGCTGGCGCGGCGCTTGTCGATATAGCTCTCGTACGGGCCAAAGCCGAAGTACTGCACCTGATCCATCGCCGCGGGCAGGAACAGCCGCAGGCCAAAGCGCGGCAGGAACGGCATGCCCTCGCGCACGTCGGCCTCGATCTGCGCGGTGACGGCGCCGCCGGGGGCGATATGCCAGCGCACGGTGCCCTCCACGAGGTTGCGCAGGAAGATCGCGCCGACGGCGAAGCGGGTCGTGATCGTCACGCCGCCGTCTTCCATTGCGGCGGTGGTCTCATAGCCGCGCGGGATGGCGCGATCATAGCCGAAGTCGCTCCACTGGCGGCGCACGTTGCGGTCGTTGTCCGTGGGTGCACGCCAGATGTTGAGGGTCATCGGCCTGTCGAGCAGGGACACGCCGCCCGCGGTCATCGCGTCGAAGCTGACGTGCTGCTTGTTGTACTGATAGCGGAAGGATTCATTCTGCACGACGATGAAGCGGGCATCCTCGCTGACGCGGATTTCGCCGCCGTCCTGCGCGGGGAGAACAGGCGCGTAGCTCTGCTCGCCGACCTGCTCCGTGCCGACGCAGTGCCCGGCGGGGACGAGCGCCGTGCCGCGCAGCAGGAAGGTCTCAAAGTACACCGCGGTGCCGGGCACAGCCAGACCGCGATCGCCGATCACGATCTGCGCGCGCTGATGCGGCGCGATCCCCAGCTGCGCGGGGTCGACCACGCCGCTGCTCACGTCCTGACCGCCGCGCCGGAGCGTATAGCGGATCTGAACGGCGTCAGAAAGCGTGGTGAAGTCGTACAGGTTCCATACCTCAAAGACGCCCTTCGCCATGTCCACCGCGCTGATGCGCGCCGGGCGCATGACGTTCTTGAATTCCTTCAGGCCGGTATGCGGCGTGCGGTCCGGGTAGACGAGGCCGTCCATGCAGAAGTTGCCGTCGTGCGGGAACTCGCCGAAGTCGCCGCCATAGAAGTACTTCGGCTTCCCATCGGCCGTCCTGCCCATGTAGACGGCATGGTCGCACCACTCCCAGATGAAGCCGCCGCAGTGGCCCGGATGGCGCTCGATGCACTGGAAGTAATCCTCCAGATCGCCCGGGCCGTTGCCCATCGCGTGGCAGTACTCGCAGAGCACATAGGGCTTATGCAGCACGCCGGGCGCGACGTAATTGCGGCCCGTATCCTCGAAGGCGACGCCGGTCTCCTGCTGCTCAAAGTACATGTCGATCGCCTTTACGGACGGGTACATGCGGCTGTAGGTATCCAGATATTCCTCGTTAAACGCCATGCCCTTGGGCGGGAAGGAGGCGCGCTCATAGTGCGTCAGGCGAGTGGGATCGTATTTCTTCGTCCACTCGATGCACCTGTCCATGCACACGCCGTGGCCGGACTCGTTGCCCATCGACCAGATGACGACGCTGGGGCGGTTCTTGTCGCGGATGACGCAGCGCTGCACGCGGTCAAGGAAGCACTGCGCGTACGTCGAGACGTTGGCCAGATGGTTGTAGTCGCCCTTCCAGCCGCCGTCCTTGAGCACCACGCCGTGGCTCTCGATGTCGGATTCGTCAATGATATACAGGCCGTGCCGGTCGCAGAGCTTCAGGAATTCCGGCGCGTTCGGGTAATGGCTGGTGCGGATGGCGTTGACGTTGTGCAGCTTCATGACCTCAAGGTCGCGCAGCATCTCCCTCTCGCCCACGGCCGGGCCGACGAAGGGATCACTGTCGTGGCGGTTCACGCCGCGGAACTTGACGTTCTGCCCGTTAATGAGGAGCACGCCGTTCTCGACATGGATCTCGCGCACGCCGACCTCCTCCGCGATCCACTCCCCGCCGGCATGGATCACCAGCCGGTACAGAGTCGGGGACTCCGCGCTCCAGAGCGCAGGCTGATCGATCGTGCAGGCGAACACGCCGTCCTGCGCGTGGCCCGAGGCGATCGCCGCGCCCTGCGCGTCAAGCAGCTCACAGTCGATCTGCACATCGCCCGCCGTCTCAAAGGCGGCTCGGATCTGCGCCTGCTGATGATCCCCGCTCAGGATCGTCGTGACGGTATAGTCGGTGATGTGCGCCGCCTCGCGCGTGAGCACATAGACGTCGCGGAAAATGCCGCTCATGCGGAACTTGTCCTGATCCTCGAAGTACGTGCCGTCGCACCACTTGAGCACCAGAACCCGCAGCTCGTTCTCCCCGTCCTGCACAAAGTCCGTGATATCATACTCCGACGTGCTGTGCGACACCTGGCTGTAGCCCACGAACTGCCCGTTCAGGAAGACGTAGGCGCAGCTGTCCACGCCCTCAAAGCACAGCGTCTGCCGCTGCCCCGCCGCCTTCTGATACGCGAATCGGCGCGTATACAGACCGCAGGGGTTCTCCGCCGGGACATAGGGCGGATCAAAGGGGATGGGATAGAGCACGTTGGTGTACTGATGGCGGTCATAGCCGTGATACTGCCACACGGAGGGGACGGGGATCGTGCCCGCGGCGGGCTGCGTCAGGTAGTCCTTAGGCAGGTCAAGGACGCTGTCATAGTAGGTAAAACCCCACTCCCCGCCAAGCAGCGTGAATCGGTCCGACGCGGCGCGGCGCAGGGTCAGCGCGCTCTCACGGCTGCCGTGGGGGATGAAATACGCATGATTGGGCAGCGTACCCACATGCAGCGTCTCAAGGTTCTCATGGTAGCATAGCTGTTGCATGGATGGTCTCCCTTCGTTCATCGTGTCAGAGCCCGGCGGGGCTCTCATTCGGTCGTGATCTCTGCCTGCATAATTCGCCGCCGCCCCCTCGTTTCCCTTCATGCGCAGCCTCTTCCCGGGCAGCCGCCCTTGCCATGCGCGTATGCAGATGGTATAATAAATTGAATATTTGCACCGCTGCGCCAACCGCCGAGCCGACGCCCGAGCCGAAGGATGACCTCCCGCAGACCGGCGACAGCAGCCGCCTTGCAATCTGGTGCATGCTGCTCATCGCGTCTTCCGCCCTGCTGCTCTTCAGGAAGCGCAGCGCATAATCAACCCCACGGAAGGAGTCCATCATGATTTCATTCCTGACCTACAATGTCACCCCCGGCGAGCTGCTCTTTGCCGACGACTTCCCCACAGGCCCGATCGACGACCGCTGGGAGATCACCGGCGGCGAATGGCAGGCCGAGGCCGGGGTGCTCACCGGCCGCTTCCGCGGCAATGGCGGCGGGCTGATCTATTCCCGCGGGCAGTATCCCGGCGACATCATGCTGGACTACTACGGCGAGATGATCGCCCCCTGCGACAATGACCTCAACTTCACCTTCCGCGCAGACGGATGGGATTTCGAAAAGAACGACGCGAGCATCGGCTACATCGGCGGGCTGAACGGCTGGTGGAACGGGCACGCCGGGCTGGAGAAGTACCCCGATCTCCGCCTGCAGGCGCTTTGCGGCTTTCACGCCGAGCCCGGGCGTGAATATCACATCCAGACCGGCATCATTGGCTCCACCTGCTTCCTTGCTGTGGATGGTCAGCTGATCGTCACCCTCTCCGACCCGGATCCCATCACCGCGCCGGACTGCGCGCGCGTCGGGCTGGGCACCTACTGCTCGCAGATCCGCGTGCGTCAGTTCCGCCTGTACCGCCCCTGTGTCAAGCATGTGGCGCGGAGCTATACGCCCAATTTCTGATCAGCAAAGATCGGCTGTCCGCCGAACTTTTTTCTTGCATCCGCCGCGCCGGCATGCCGGCTTATTTCTCCCCGATATGAAACAATGCCGTCTCTATCCCGTCTTTCACAGTGACGAGCAACACCGCTCAGAATGCAGAAGACCTATCTGTCTGAAGGAGGAATACCCATGTTCACACCCCGGAAGCTCGCAGCGCTGCTGCTTGGCGCGCTCCTGCTCTGCGCAGCGCTCACCGCGTACGCGGAGGAATGCGTCAGCGGAGACTACACCTATCTCCTTTTGGAGGATGGCACAGCGCTGATCCTCGATTATGACGGCACGGAAGCCCATGTGATCATTCCTGACCATCTGGACGGGCATGCCGTGTCAGCCATTGGTGACGGCGCTTTCAGCAACTGCGCCTCGCCGGTCTCCATCACAATCCCCGACAGCATCACCAGCATCGATATGAATCCCTTCTGGGCATGCTATCGCCTGAAAGAGATCCTCGTCTCCGATCAGCATCCCGCCTTCTCCTCTGTCGGCGGCGTGCTGTTCAGCAGAGCAGCCAACGCGCTGATCGCCTACCCGAATGGGCTGGACGCGGAGCAGTACGCCGTCCCGAAGGGAACAGCAGTCATCGGCGATTTCGCCTTTGCGGACAGCAATCATCTCCGGTCCGTCATTCTCCCCGGCAGCGTGACGGCCATCGGCGATACGGCGTTCGGCTTCTGCCGCTCGCTTGACTCCGTCTCCCTTCCGGAGGGCATGGTTTCCATCGGCGCCTATGCATTCCGCAGCTGCCCGTCGCTTGCGTCCGTCTCCGTCCCGCAGAGCGTATCCTCTATCGGCTTTGCCGCCTTCCCGGAAACCGCTGCGCTCATTACCTATGACGGCTCATATGCAGCGGAATGGGCTGCGGGCAGCGGCCTCATCCCCCGCAGCGTCAATGCCGGCGAGTGAATCCATTCAGCGCCGACGCGGAATGCCAGTCAGCTCCATACAGAAAACCCCCGGAAGCATGGAATCCTGAACGCCATGCATCCGGGGTCTGTATGCTGCTGAGCCAGAACGGAGGAAAGCAGTGATCTGCATCGCGGCACATCCGCTCAGTATGCTGAAGACTGACAAACACCTGTCTTTTTCTTCATTGCAGCGGTCTGTATACGCTGCGCATCGTTATGCAAAAGAAGGAGCCGGCTTTCGCCGGCTCCTTTTTTGTGATGAGAATTACTCAGCCTTCGCAGCATTCTCGCCCGCAATACGGCCGAAAACGAGGAAGTCGGTCATCGCGTTGCCGCCCAGACGGTTGCCCGCATGGATGCCGCCGCAGACCTCACCGGCCGCATACAGGCCCGGGATGATCGCGCCGTCGGTGTTGATGACATGGGCGCCGGTGTCGATCTTGACGCCGCCCATGGTGTGATGCAGGGACGGAGAACGCGGGGTCGCGGTGAACGGAGCCTCGTCGATCGGCTGGCCGAACAGCGGCTTGCCGAAGTCCTCGTCCTTCTGGTTGGCGACGAAGGTGTTGTAGCGCTCCATCTCGGCCACGAAGGTGTCAGCCGGGATGCCGAGCTTGTTGGCGAGCTCCTCAAGGGAGTCCGCGGAGACGACATTGCCCTTGGCTTCCATGCCGGCGATGTCGGAGTGCTCGGTGATGTCCTTGTCGCAGATGATGTAGAAGATGCCGTCGGTCTGCTCCAGCGCCGCCTTGGACAGGACGTCGCGCTCAGCATACTCGTTCACGTAGCGCTTGCCTTCCTTGTTGACGAAGACCTGAGTCTCCGCGCTGCCCCAGATGCCGGAGAACAGGGAACCGTCCACCGGGTGGGAAGAGGGCATCAGCTGGGCATAGCCCATGCCGACCAGATCCGCGCCGATCGCCTTCGCCATCACGATACCGTCGCCGGAGATGGTCGGGGCGTTGGTGCTGGGCATGGTGTCCGCCAGACCCGGCCAGTAGTTGTTGTACTCGACAACCATCGGAGCATTGGCGGAGAAGCCGCCAGTCGCCAGAACGACGCCCTTATCCGCATGCAGGGTGACCTTGCCGCCGTCGCTGGTCTCGGCCTTCACGCCGACAACCTTGCCTTCCTCGACGATGAACTCCTTCGCGGCGGTATTGAGCACGATCTCAACGCCGGCCTCGCGGGCAGCATTCTCGAGGGTCGGGATGACGTTGCCGCTGGCGAGCATATGGCTGCGCGGCCACATCGCGCCAAGGATCGTGGAGGTCGTATCCACCCACTGCGCGCCGATGCTCTCCATCCACTTGAGGGAGGTCATGGCGTTCTCCGCAAAGACGCGGGTCAGCTCGACGTCCGGCGCGATGGTGGTGCCGTCGATGCCGGTGCGCTTGCCGCCCATGTAGTTATGGAGCATGTGCAGCTCGATAGAGTCAAACTGATAGGTCTCGCCGCTGGCGAGGTACTCCTTGATCTGGCCCTTGACGGTCTCCAGCACTTCGCCGAACGCGCCGAACTCAGCCGGATCCAGCTCAAGGTAGCTCTCCAGCTCCTTGCGCAGGGTGTCGTTCATCTCCATCTTGCCCTGACGCTCCGGGTCAGCCGCGTTGAAGCCCTGACCGGCGATGAGGGTGTTGCCGCCCAGCGCGCCGGACTTCTCCACGAGGATGACCTTCGCGCCGCTCTGCGCGGCAGCGATGGAAGCCGTCAGGCCGGCGCCGCCGCCGCCAAGCACGACGACGTCATAGGTGGCCTCAACGTCCTCGACCGGAGCCTTGACGATTTCGACAGCCTTGAGGGCCTCGACGTCCGCACCGGCCTCGATCAGCGCCGCCTCAACAGCAGCGAGGATCGCCTTGGAGGTATTGGTCGCACCGGAGACGGTATCGACCGCAAGGGACTGATACTCGACGATCGCCGCCGGGATCTGGGCAATCGGGGTATCGGACAGGCCCGGGGTCTCCGCATGCTCGACAATCTCGATCGTCTCGATCTTATCGGCGGAGACAGTCACGCTGACCTTCACAGGGCCGTTGTTGCCAGCCGCCTCGGCAGTGTAGGTGCCCGCGGTATAGCCGTCAGCCAGAGCGACGACGCCGGTAAAGGCCATCGCCAGACAGAGGACGAGCGCGAGCAGGGTCTTCATCTGCTTCATAGTGTTCTCTCCTTTTCTTCTCTTCACAGGTATCCCTGCGTCTGATAACAGTCTATACCTAAAGAGGCTTTAGATTCAAGTCCTGTGCAGGAATTCTGTCAAATATTCACCATACAGACGTTATGATTCATCAACAGGGATATACAGCGCGCCAAAGAGCCAGATCTTCCGGCCCACAGTCTCCGAGGCAAGCTGTACGCCAAGTATATCCTCTCCGGTACGCAGCGTATATCCAGCCGCCTGTACGCGGGCAATCTGTTCCTCGATCACATCCCGCTGCCATGGCAGCATCTGCCTGCGTACATAGATCCTCACGCAGGGTATGGACCGCATATGGATGGCGCTCTGCACGTTCATCCCCCATGCGTGCGCCTCCCTCTCGCCGATCCCCAGCCGGAACTCAGGCGCATGCTCACCCGACGCATGGCAGGTAAAGTATGTCATAGCGTCCGGCATCGCCTCAATATAGGCGGAGAAAGCCGCTGTCTGCTCAGCATCCATAGTGTCAAGCTCATCAAATGTGCAGTCGTGCAGGAGCATGGCAGGACGCTCTGTCTTCATCAATTCGTCTGCATGCGCCTTCATCTCGCGGAGCATGCGTTCATAGCCGCGGATCGCCTGCGCCCGGCGCATCAGCAGCAGGCTCTGCTCGATCAGCGCGTCGCTCTGTGCATCCAACTGATCCATCAGGCTGTCCATGCTGCCCTGCCTGAAATGCCGGACAATATCCTGAACGGAGAACTCCGACAGCCGGTAGCGCTTGAACGCCAGCAGCCTGATAATGTCGGATTCGGTGTAATACCGCGTTCCGTTCTCACTCCTACCCGGGGCAAATACGCCCTCCTGCTCATAGAAGCGCAGCGCCTGTGTCGTCGTTCCCAGCAGCCGGGCGATCTCACCAATCTTGTATTTCTTCATCTGCCGACCCTCATCAGACAAATGCTCCCCGGAGCATGAGCCGCCGGGGAGCATAGTGGTTTTATCTGTAGCGCTGCGCGCACTCGCGCACGATCGCGTTCATGGCGTTCATCTTCAGGAGCATATCCTTCGCCAGCGCGATCTGGCAGCGCGTGCGCTCCAGATTGTGGCGGGCATGCTTGATCTTGAAGTACTTATCGCCCATGATATAGTCCGCAAGGAAGCGGGTGGACAGCTCGCACGCCAGAGAGAAGCTGCTCAGCGCAAGCGTGTCCGTCTCATTCTGCGTGAGGGAGGGGGCCATCTTGCTGAGGAAACCCTCGGTGAACGCCCAGAAGATATTCAGGTCAAGGCCCGCCTCTTCGGGGTTCGGGCAGTCCTCCGCCGCAAAGTTCGCCGCAAAGCGGATCGCATCGCCGAAGTCATGACCGATCAGGCCGGGCATGACCGTATCCAGATCGATGACCACCAGCGGCTTGTGCGTCGCCTCGTCGAAGAGCACGTTGTTGATCTTCGTGTCGTTGTGCGTCACGCGCAGCGGCAGCTCACCGCTGCGCTCCATGTCGGTCAGCCTGCAGGCCTGATCCTCCACGGACAGCAGCCAGTCGATCTCCTCCCGTACCTCCGCCACACGCCCGCAGGGATCCGCCTCAACAGCAGCCTTCAGCTGCGCATAGCGGCTGCGCGTATTGTGGAAATCCGGGATGGTGTAGAACAGCTGCTCCGCATCGAAGCCGGAGAGCATCATCTGGAAATCGCCGAACGCCTCGCCCGCGCTGCGGATGACGGCGGCGTCGTCACAGGTGTCAAACGTCACCGACGGCACATAGTTGCTCAGCCGCCAGAAGCCGTCCTCATCCATCAGGTAGTTCTTGCGGTCTGCCGTATGATGGAAGTGCAGACACGGCGTGTCCGGGTAGGTCCTGCGGATGTACTCCGTCACGCGGTCGATGTTCTGCATCAGCTCAACCGGATGCTGGAAGGCATAGGTATTCACGCGCTGCACCAGATAGGACTTGATCTGCGCCATACCGGATCCGTCGTCGCGGATATAGTTCACCTTATAGGTATGGTTCACGTTGCCCATCTTGATCTCCTCATAGGAGAAGAACGGCCCGGGGATGCAGAACGCGCTGCCGATGCGCTGCAGACGCTTTGCGGTTTCGAGATTGGTATGCTTCATGTTCATTACCTCTGAATTATTCGGAATAACCATTTTCACCTGCCCTGCCTCGCATACACGAAGGAGACCAGCTGCTTCAGCAGTGCCCTGATCCCCTCAATGGCCAGAGAGACAAGAACAGAAATCACAAGCAGGCTCACACAGCTGAGGATAAAATGCGGCTGCTGATAGAGGAAGTCCATCAGATAGCCACGGATCAGCGTATGCGTCAGCCAGATATTCATGCTGTGCCTGCCAAGAAAACACAGCGCACCTGAGAGGAGGCCATCCTCCGGCAGATACTCATTGAGCGCCGCAAGGATGCAGACCGCCGGAAGCGTGTAGCTCAGCTCCCAATAGAGCCTGACAGGCAGGCGGATATACAGCCAGCAGGACACGGCAACCGCGCAGACCGCAAGCGCCGCGCCGCCCATCCGCCGCAGCCCGGATCCTGTAAAATACCTGACGCGGAAGGTGTGAATCCTGTCAAACACACCGTAATACGCGAACGCCGCGCCGGTCGCCATGGGCGCCACGAAGGACAGCGGCACCGTGCCGCCCGGATAGCCCCCGGAGATCGTCCGCGGAAGCGCCAGCAGCACAAAGGCCAGCGAGAGCACACCCAGACGGCGCATCCATACGCACAGCAGCGGCACAAGGAAGATGAACAGGATATGCGCGCTCAGATACCACCACTCCGCGCAGAGCTTGCCCGTGCCGACGATGCGATACAGCCCCAGAAAGCCCATCAGCAGATTCATCAGATTCTCGATCCACGAGCTGCCGGTGAAATAAGCTCTCGCTGTCGCACCGTCCAGCGCCTGACAGATCACAGCACTGAGCACAAAGATCAGCGCAAAGCTCCTGAGCAGCTTGGCGTAGTGGGATGCTGTAAATCTGGCGTACAGCGATTTCCATTCACCGCCGCTCCCCATGTCCCTCTCCCAGCTCTTGCACAGACCATAGCCCGTGATGAACGCAAAGAGGCCGACACAGGTCTTGAAATAGGAGAACAGCTGCGTCACCTGATACTCCGCCAGCGGATAAAACCGGACGACATAGCCCTCATAGAGCTCCGGCGCGCGGAACATATGATGGAATACCATCATCAGAATCGCAATGCCCTTCGCCGCCTGTGACGTCCGCACAGTAAACCCATGCCTGCGCACCGATCTCACCTTCACCCTTCGCCCCAAATGCTCATGAAATGCGCCTGCGGATCTTCTCAAGCAGCCGCCTGAACGTATATGCCAGTCCGTTCTCCTTCAGGCAGCGCACGCCGCCGCGGATCTTGCGGACGATATACCAATCCGCCGCCCTGCCGGCGATCTTCTGCCCCAGACGCCGGACCGTATAGCGCAGACCGTTGTCCTTGTAGCACTGCACGCCGCCGCGCGCCTTCTCCAGCAGGTAGGAGAGCGTCAGCTTCTTCTTGCCGCCGCGCAGATTCATGGAGTAAATACCCGCCATGACCATGTCCAGCTTCTCCTCGCGG
Organism: Clostridia bacterium; assembly: GCA_017938795.1. Taxonomy (GTDB): domain Bacteria; phylum Bacillota; class Clostridia; order Christensenellales; family Aristaeellaceae; genus Ventricola. The sequence goes on along the minus strand of JAGBAV010000045.1, from coordinate 9,590 downwards.
AAAAGCGCCCAGCACGGCGTGGACAGCACGGCGCGCCACCAGTACCGGGAATGCGTAACGCGGAAATTATTCCACGGCTTGATCTTGTTGGAATAGTGAATGATGACCGGCTTCTTCATCTGGTCGCGCGTGAGCTTCATCTGCTCTGCGCTCATCAGCGACAGCCAGCGCGCGTCCTCCCACTTATGGTACTGCACCATCATGTTGTAGCACAGCGAGATCGGCTTGATGCGCCCGCGGCAGGCCACGTTGAGCACGTCCTGATCCTGAGACTCATACGCATTGTGCGAGAGCTCAATCATCTTCTCCTGCAGGCCGTCCCGGCGCATCGCCTCCAGATTCATCAGCAGCACGCCGGCATTGTAATACCGGAACGGCTCCTTGCCGTCAAACCCGAGGCGCGCACTGTGATACTCCGCCTTCTCGTGATAGACATATGCCGGCGCAGCCGCGAGGTAATTCTCCCCCATCGGGATCGTATACAGGCTGACCAGATCCTCGCAGATCACCGTGTCGCCGTCGATATAGATGCACTTGCTGCAGTCGGGCAGCAGATCCGGCAGCAGCAGACGGTAATAGGTCGGCGTCGTGATGTGCTGAATCTCCAGATGCGCATCGACAAACTCCTCGCCGACACGGTGCACCTCCAGCGTATAGTTGCTGTACTTCGACAGCACGCCGTGGATGATTCCCTCAAAGTCCTCCTGCGCGTTGAACGGCACCAGATAGACAAAGCGGTAAGCGACGCCGGGCGCAGGCTGCTCCAGCAGAGAGCACATGCTTACCAGCGTATAGTTGAGATAGCCGATGTCGCTGGCAAACACGACGGGAATGACAATCTTCCCATCCGTCTGCCTGCAGGACAGGTCCGGCTCCTCCAGCCCATGATAGGCGCATTCAAGGAGCTTATGATACTTCTCCGGCTCGTAGTAATATCCGTCACCGTGACCGAAGAGCCCAAGATCCTGCATCCAGCCGCTCCTGAGGCAGCTGAGCATGACGCTGCGGTTATAGTCCGCCTTGCTCTCCAGATCCACGCCCAGCAGATGCACGGCATAGTTGTGGAAATCGCGGCCAAACCGCTGCATGAGCCCGTTCTTTTCGATGAAGGCCTGCAGCGCGCGAAGGCAGCGCCAGCTGCAGTCGGTATACAGCGAGCGGCGGTTGGTGGTGGAGTCACGCATCGCACGGATCCGCTGCACCACCAGATACTCGTTCATCACCGCGATGCGCTGCGCGCTGATCAGCGCGGCATAGACGAAGAAGGCGTCGTTGAATACGGGCGTATTCTGGAATTCAATCCCAAGCTCACGGATATAAGCCGTCTCAAAGAGCTTATTCCATGTATATCCCTGAATCGCACCGAAGATGTCCTCCTTGACCTCATTCGCTGCGAAGCACGCCTTCTGCGGCAGATCCTTCTCCCGGACGGCCCAGTCGGAGTTGCGGTATTCCCCGCTCTCCTCATAGAACCGCTTGGATTTGAATACCGTGACCTGCGCGCTGTGCCTGCGGGCATGCGCATACGCCTTCTCCAGCATATCCGGCTCAAAGAAGTCGTCGCCGTCCAGCAGCGAAATATACTCGCCCTGCACATGCTGCAGACCATAGTTGCGCGCCTGACCTGCGCCGCTGTTCTTCTGGGCAAGCACAAGCACGCGCGGATCGGCCGCCTCATACTCCCGCAGAATCTCCAACGAGCCATCCGAAGATCCATCATCCACACAGATGATCTGGATCTCGCGCAGCGTCTGCTTACAGACGCTGTCAAGGCATTCGCGCAGATACGGCGCAACATTATAAATCGGCATGATCACCGAAACTTTTACCACGGTATACCCTCCTGAATTGTTGTACAGCCGTTCAGCGGCTCAGCCTGCCGCGCAGCCTCTGCGCTGCGCGCCTGAGCGTGAACATAAGACCATTCTCCCGGATGCAGCGCAGGCCGCGGCCAAGCAGCCCATCCTGCTCAAGCCTTCTCAACATGGTGCGTGCAGCTGATGCCAGCCTGCCGGCCGGGCGGCGGCAGACATGCCTGAACCGCCTGTATTCATGCTGATTGTAAAAATACTCCTTCGGCTTGCCCAGCGCGCCGTATTCAGCAAACCAGCTCTCCCTGAGCTGGCTGTACAGCTGCGTATAGGCAGGCTCCATGAGCGTATTGAGATTCCACAGCGCAAAGTGAACGCAGTAATTGATGTAGTCGCGCTCAAACCGGGCATACAGCCCCTGCTCCTGCAGATAGACGCGAAGCGCCATCAGCGCATCATGGTAGCACGACCAGCTCTTCTCCCGCGTCGCGGAGAGCGTGCCCTCCATCATCCGATGATGCGCCAGAATGTCAGGAAGCACGGCGATGCGCTCCGCCGAGGCAATCGCAGAGAACACAAACAGCAGGTCGTTGCTCGTGCGCTGGCACTGGAAGGCGAGGCCATGCCCGCGGACAAAATCCGCCCGGAACAGCTTATCCCACGACCAGCCGATGAAGAGCTTGAACAGATCCCTCTCCACATCCGCCGCGGCAAACGGCGTATGCGCCGGCATCAGCCCCCGGTCAATCGCGGCATAACAGGGCCGCGACGTCCCGCTGCTGTTCATATAATAGTCGCTGGCAAAGACGACCACATCGGCCCGGCAGCGCTCCGCCTCGTCATATGCGCGCGCCAGCATCTGCGGCTCATAGAAATCATCGGAATCCAGAATCGCCAGATACCGGCCGCGCGCAGCGCTCATGCCGAGATTGCGCGCAGCGCCCGCGCCGGCATTCTCCTGACGCAGCACGGTGATGCGCGCATCCTCCCGGGCGCAGCGCTCAAGCAGAGCGAGCGATCCGTCAGTGGAGCCGTCGTCCACGCAGATGATCTCGATCTCCCGCAGCGTCTGCGCCGTCAGGCTGTCAAGGCACTGCTGCAGATACGGCTCCACATTATAGACCGGAAGGACGACGGATACGAGAATCTGCGCCCCGTCCATCTTAGTCCCTGCAGAACACATCGCGCGTATAGACCTTGTCCTTCACATCGTTGAGGGAAGCGTCATAGCGATTGGCGATGATCGCGTCGCACATCGCCTTGAAGCGCTCGAGGTCATTGACCACAAGGCTGCCAAAGAAGGTGACGCCGTCCTCGAGCGTCGGCTCGTAGATGACCACGGACGCGCCCTTGGCCTTGATGCGCTTCATGACGCCCTGAATGCTGCTCTGGCGGAAATTGTCGCTGCCGGCCTTCATCGTCAGGCGGTACACGCCCACGGTGATGGGCTTCTCCATCGCGGAATTGTATTCACCCTCGGAGTAGCTGTAGTAGCCGGCCTTCTGCAGCACGCGGTCAGCGATGAAATCCTTGCGGGTTCTGTTGGCGCTGACGATGGCCTCGATCAGGTTCTGCGGCACGGCGTCATAGTTCGCCAGCAGCTGCTTGGTGTCCTTGGGCAGGCAGTAGCCGCCGTAGCCGAAGGACGGATTGTTGTAGTGCGCGCCGATGCGCGGATCCAGACAGACGCCCTCAATGATCTTGCGGGTATCAAGCCCCTTCATCTCAGCATAAGTGTCCAGCTCATTGAAATAGCTCACGCGCAGGGCCAGATAGGTATTGGCAAAGAGCTTGACCGCCTCCGCCTCCGTGAAGCCCATGAACAGCGTGTCGATGTTCTCCTTGATCGCGCCGCGGGCGAGCAGGGCGGCAAAGACCTTCGCCGCCTCCACAAGGCGCTCATCCTCCATATCCGTGCCCACGATGATGCGGCTGGGATAGAGGTTATCATACAGCGCGCGGCCCTCACGCAGGAACTCCGGACTGAAGAGGATGTTCCTGCAGCCGGTCTTCTCGCGCAGGCTCCTGGTATAGCCAACCGGGATGGTGGACTTGATCACGATGATCGCATCGGGATTGACCTCCATGACCAGCGAAACGACAGCCTCCACAGCGGAGGTATCAAAGAAATTCTTCTGGCTGTCATAGTTGGTGGGCGCGGCGACAACGACATACTCCGCGTCGCGGTACGCTGCAGCGCCGTCGAGCGTGGCCGTCAGGCGCAGCGGCCTGCCGGAGAGATACTCCTCGATCTCCTTGTCGGCGATCGGGGACTGACCGCGGTTGATCATGTCAACCTTCTCCTGCACGATATCCACAGCGGTCACGTCGTTATGCTGCGCCAGAAGAACGGACATGGACAGGCCGACATAGCCCGTGCCTGCCACTGCAATGCGATAAGAATCCTTCATTTGTCATTTCCTTTCATTCCACAGGGAATCAATCCCATCCAGCGCGGCGCGGATGACCTTATCCATGTCATAGTACCGGTAATGGCCAAGGCGCCCGCCGAACACCACGCCGCGCTGCTCCTTTGCCAGGGCACAGTAGGCGCGGTAGAGTTCAGAGTTTCTTTCGTCGTTGATCGGGTAATACGGCTCAAGCCCCGGCTTCCATTCCGCCGGATACTCGCGGGAGATGATCGTCGTCTCCTGTTTCCCGAATTCAAAATGCTTGTGCTCGATGATGCGGGTATAGGGCACCTCGCGCTCGGTGTAGTTGACCACCGCGTTGCCCTGATAGTTCTCCTCGTCAAGCTCCTCCGTCTCAAAGCGGACGCTGCGGTACTGCAGCGCGCCCAGCTTATAGCCGAAGTACTCGTCGATACAGCCGGTATAGAGCACCGTACGTGCAATATCCGGCTCGGCGGCGATGAGGTCGGTGTATTCCGTCTTAAGCCGCACCTCAATGCCCTCCAGCATGCGCTCCACCATCGCCGTATAGCCGCCGATGGGAATGCCCTGCCAGCGGTCGCTGAAGTAGTTGTTGTCATAGGTAAAGCGGCAGGGCAGGCGGCGGATGATGAACGCCGGCAGATCGCGGCAGTCGCGGCCCCACTGCTTCTCGGTATAGCCCTTGACGAGCTTGGTGTACACATCCGTGCCCACGAGGCTGAGCGCCTGCTCCTCCAGATTCTTCGGCTCGGTGATGCCCAGCTGCTCAACCTGCTGCGCGATCTTCGCCTTCGCCTGCGCTGGCGTGCGCACGCCCCACATTCTGGAGAAGGTATTCATATTGAAGGGGAGATTGTATAACTCGTCCCCGTACACGGCAACCGGGCAGTTGATATAGTTGTTGAACTCGGCGAACCGGTTCGCATATTCCCATACCTCGCGGTCGCTCGTGTGGAAGATATGCGCGCCGTAACGATGAACGTTGATGCCGGAGACACACTCTGTATACACATTGCCGGCAATATGACTGCGCCTGTCAATCACCAGACAGCGCGCTCCCCTGTCCGTCAGCTCCCTTGCCGTGACAGCGCCGTACAGGCCGGCGCCGACAATCAGATAATCATACTTTACGGCGGATTCCCCCCAACTGTCTGTCACTCGTATAGGCATACTCCCGGACAGTATATTCCATGTTGATTATATCACACGCAGGTTTGTTTCTCAATAGTACATCCCGTATAATCTTTCATCCGGCCGGATACATATATTCCCCATGCGCTCGCCGTCGCTGCCGTTTTTGCCGGCAGGGCTTGCAGGATGCCGCTGCATATGGTAGAGTGAACATGAGCTATTCATCCTGCGAAGCCATCTGCAGAAAGGTCTGATTGATATGGTATACAGCGATATCCGAACGCTCTGCGGCACGATCACGGAGAGCATCTCCCGCGTGATCATCGGCCGGGAGCAGGAGACCCGGCTTGTGCTCGCCGTGCTGCTTGCCGGCGGGCATGTGCTGCTGGAGGACGTCCCGGGCACGGGCAAGACCACGCTGGCAAAGTCGCTGGCGCGATCGCTTGACTGCGCCTTCTCCCGCGTGCAGTTCACCCCCGACCTCCTCCCCGCGGACGTGACCGGCATGCGCGTCTACAGCCAGCAGACCGGCGAGTTCACCTTCATCAAGGGGCCGGTCTTCACCGGCGTTCTGCTGGCGGACGAGATCAACCGCGCCACGCCGCGCACACAGTCCGCGCTGCTTGAATGTATGGAGGAGCGGCAGGTCACCGAGGGCGGCGTCACGTATCCGCTGCCTTCCCCGTTCTTCGTCATCGCCACGCAGAATCCCGTCGAGACGCAGGGCACATTCCCCCTGCCCGAGGCGCAGCTGGACCGCTTCATGCTCCGCCTGTCTCTGGGCTATCCCACGCAGGACGAGGCTGTCGCGCTGATGCGCCGCTTCATCACCGGCGAGCCGCTCGCCGAGCTGACGCCCTGCGCCGCCGCAGGGCAGATCGCCGAGGCTGCGTCTCTCGTGCGCACCTGCCGGGTCAGCGAGGACGTCATGCGCTACATGGCCGCCCTGTGTGAGGCCGCGCGCAGCCCGGAGAAGGCGCTGCTCGGCCCGTCCCCCCGCGCACTGCTGGCGCTGATGCGCTGCTCTCAGGCGCTTGCCGCGATCAGCGGGCGCGACTATGTCATCCCCGACGACGTGAAGTCACTGGCCGTCCCCGTGCTCGCGCACCGCATCATCCTGCGCGGCATGTACCACGGCGACTCAGCCGCCTCCTTTGTGGAGGACTGCCTCGCCCGCACAGCCGTGCCGACCGAGGCCCGCGCATGAGCGCGCTGCTGCTGCTCGCCGCGGTCTGCCTGCTGTACATGGTCAGCACATGGCTGCTGCATCACCTCGCCCTTCGCGGCCTCCTGCTCACGCGCGCCTTCCCGCAGCCCGCCTACTTTGAGGGCGAGGAGGGCGAGATGATCGAGGTCGTGCGCAACGACCGGCCTCTCTTTCTCCCGTGGCTGCGGGTGGAATGCCGCGTCTCACCGCACATCCTCATCGGCCGGCAGGACAACCTGCTCGTCTCCGCCGATACGCACTATTCCAGTCTCTTCACCCTCATGCCCTATCAGCAGATCCGCCGCAGGCACAGGGTGCGCTTCCTGCGCCGGGGCGTGTACAACATGGGCACAGCGTCGCTCACGGCGGGCGACCTCTTCGGCATCCACGAGGCCCGGCGCGAGCAGGAGATGGACGTCCCGGTGCTCGTCTATCCTCGCCTGCTGGGCGAAAACGAGCTGCCCGCCCCCCTCTCCCGGCTGATGAATGAAACCGTCTCCCGCCGCCACCTGCTGGCGGATCCCTTCCTCATCCGCGGCATCCGGCCCTATGCGCCCGGCGATCCCGTGCGCGACATCCACTGGCCCGCCTCCGCCCGGATGAACGAGACCCAGCTGCGACTGCACGATCATACCGCGCAGTGCCGCCTGATGGTCGTCCTCAACTTCCAGCGCTCCGCCCATGAATGGAGCGACCGCGTGATGGACTACGAGGAGGCGGAGATTGAATATGTCATCTCCATGGCGGCGACGCTGTGCGTGCAGGCGCTGCGCGCCGGTCTGTCCGCAGGCTTTGCAGCGAATATGCCGCTCACCGGCGCGGAGACCTGCACCGTCGTCGAGCCCGCCGCAGGCAGTGCCGCGCAGGAGGCGGTGCTCTCCGCGTTTGCGCGGCTTCGTCTTCGCCGCGTGCTCACCTTCCCGACCTTCCTTGATTCGCTCGAGGGGTATTCCGGGCTTGACATGATCCTCCTCTCCCGCTACGATGACGAGAAGATACAGGCCTCCATGGAGCGCCTGCGCCGCGCGGGCAATCAGGTCAGCCTGCATGTGGTGAAGGGAGGCGACGCGCAATGATCGAAACCTCCGAACGCCATGCTCATCAGGAGCCCGCGCAGCTCCTGCGCACCATTTTGGGCAGGGCCTATGCCGCGCTGCTGCTCTGCCTCGCCGCCTCGCCGCATGCGCTGATGATGCTTGTCAGGAACGAGCCCGCGCTGCTGCCCATGTTCCCGCTCATCCCCGCCGGGCTGATCCTCATCTCCGCGCTCTGCATGACGCTGCCCGGGCGTCTGCGCATCCCTGCCGCTGTGCTGGCATGCGCGGTATCTGCCGCTGTCTGTCTGGCCGGCGGTCACTGCCCCGCGCGCAGCCCGCAGCTGACCCTGCTGCTTGGCGCATGCTCGCTGCTGCTTGCCTCTCTGCCCCTTGCCGGGCAGCGCAGGAGAGCCGGCGTCAGCGCCGCCGCCTACTGCATTGGCCTCGCCGTGCAGGTTTTTGCGCACCTCACGATATGGGCGACGCGCCGGATGAATAACCCGGTCTATGAGCCGGTCGTTCCCGCGATGACAGCCATCTTCGCCGTGTACATCCTCCTCTCCCTGCTGGAGATGAACCGCGTCGGCCTTGCCCGCGCGACGCTGGGCCGCCAGAGTCTGCCCAAGGCTATCCGCCGGTTCAACACCGCGCTGACCTGCGCCATGTTCGTCCTCGGCATGCTGATCGCATCCATGCCTGCCTTTGCCCGGCTGATGCGTACCGTGTGGAATGCACTCGCCGCCGCAATCATGCATTTCCTCCGCCTGCTCGCCTCGCTCATGCCCGAGGCCTCCGTCGGAATAGGCGGAATGGGCGGCGCACAGGAGCCGATGATGCTCGGCGGCGAAGCGGCGGAGCCCTCGCTGCTGGCCGTCATTCTGGAGAAGATCGCCATCATCGCCGTCTGTCTCCTGCTCATCGCGCTGGTCATTCCGCTGCTGCGCCGCATCCTGCGCCTGCTGCAGCAGGCGGTCAATCGCCTGCAGGAGCTGATGAAGGCCTACATCGCCTCCGTCGCAGAAGACGGCGATGAGATCACCGATACCCGCAGCGATAAGCCCGGCAGCGAGCAGCGCGACCGGCTCGGGCCGCTGTCCGCCCTGCTGCGCCGCGCCGGCCCTCAGGACCGCACACCCGCCGGCAGGATCCGCGCAGGCTATGCGCGCCTCCTTCGCCGCCGTCCGCAGTGGGCGCCCAGTTCCACCGCGCGCGAGAATCTCCCGCCCGAAGCCGCCGCGCTCTACGAGCAGGCGCGCTACAGCGAACACCCTGTCACCCCTCAGGACGCGGAGCGCTTTGCCGAGCGCACGCGCCGCCTGTAACCCGATCAGCAATATCACCGAGAAAGGAAGATGGATACTCTATGAACAACTTCACCTTCTACTCCCCCACGTATTTCGCCTTCGGCAAGGGCGCCGAGCATGACGCAGGTAAGTATGTCCGCCGCTTCGGCGGCACGAAGGCCCTGATCCACTACGGCGGCGGCAGCGTCGTGCGCTCCGGTCTGCTGGATCGCGTGAAGGCCTCCCTCGAGAAGGAAGGCGTCGCCTATGTCGAGCTGGGCGGCGTCAAGCCCAATCCGCGCAGCGGTCTCGTCTATGAGGGCATCGAGCTGTGCCGCAGGGAAGGCGTCGATTTCGTCCTCGCCGTGGGCGGCGGCAGCTCCATCGACTCGGCCAAGGCCATCGCGGCGGGCACGGTCTATGACGGCGACTTCTGGGATTTCTATCAGGGCAAGCCGGTTGACAAGGCGCTGCCCATCGGCACCGTGCTGACCATCGCCGCCGCCGGCAGCGAGGGCTCCCCGGACTCCGTCATCACCTATGAGGACGGCATGTACAAGCGCGGCGCGAGCGGCGAGGGCCTGCGCCCGGCCTTCTCCATCCTCAACCCCGAGCTCACCCAGACCCACCCCCCCAACCAGACGGCCAGCGGCATCACCGACAACATGGCGCACCACTACGAGCGCTACCACACCAACACGAAGGACGTCGAGGTGACCGACCCCGGC
>JAGBAV010000044.1 GCA_017938795.1 Clostridia bacterium | reverse complement strand
CTGATGCTCGTGTGCAACTACGCCAGCAAGAAGGTCCGCGGCCGCGGTATCGTGTAAGAAAGGAGGATGTGAAAAGATGCAGGCTAACAATAATGTTCAGCGTCCCCGCAAGCCGATCAGCATATTCCCGTATGTCAACGGCCTTCTGTTTGTGATCATCTGTCTCATCATCCTCGTGCCGATCTGGAAGGTCCTCGTTGACTCCTTCGATCTCTCCACCGGCTACGGCATGAAGCTCTTCCCGGATAACTTTGGCCTCGACGGCTATAAGACTGTTCTGACCAACCCGACGCTGGCGACGCCGCTGCGCAACAGTCTGATCACCACTGTCGCCGGTACCCTGATGGGTCTGCTTCTGTCCACGCTGGGCGCGTATGTGCTAATTCAGTGGGATATGCCGGGCCGCGCGTTCTTCGGCGGAGTCCTGCTCTTCACGATGATCTTCTCCGGCGGCATGATTCCGTCCTACATCGTCATGCGCAATCTGGGCCTGACCAACACCCTGTGGGTGGTCATCCTCCTGCCGGCGATCAACGTGTACAACCTCGTCCTCATGCGCAACTTCTTTGAGGGCATCCCGAACAGCCTGTTCGAGTCTGCGACGCTGGACGGCTGCACCCCGATGCAGATCTTCTACAAGATCGTGCTCCCGCTTTCGAAGGCTGCGCTGGCCTCTATCGGCCTGATGTTCGCGGTTTCCTATTGGAATGACTACACCAACTACAAGCTCTACATCACCAAGGCGAATCTGTATAACTTCCAGATGAAGCTCCGCTCCATGATGATGGGCTCCAACCTGCCCACCTCTTCCGGCGGCGCGACCGAGAATACGATCCAGAACGCTGCGGTTATCGTGGCGATCCTGCCGTTCATGATTCTCTATCCGTTCCTCCAGAAGTACTTCGTCAAGGGCATCAACATCGGTGCTGTTAAGGAGTAATCCTGACATCAGGAGGCCCTGCATGCCATGCGCTGCAGGGCCTTTTTTATCACGATCAGAAAGCAGGTACATGGCAATGACAACAATTTACTGGGCGGGGGATTCCACCGTCAAGCAGAACAGCATTGTGACCTACCCGCAGACGGGCCTTGGCCAGATGCTGGATCGATACACCCGCCTTCGCGAGGTGATCGTCGCCAACCATGCAGAGAACGGACGCTCGACGAAGCAGTTCATCGACGAAGGGCGTCTTGCTAGGATATATGACAGAATCACGAAGGGGGATTTCCTCTTCATCCAGTTTGGGCATAACGACGAGAAGATTGAGGACCCTGCGCGCTATGCAGACCCGAAGTCGGATTTCCCTGTGAACCTTGAGAAGTTCGTCAATGTGGCGCGGAACAAGGGCGCGTATCCCGTGCTGATCACGCCGCTGACGCGCTGCAGATTCCGCTCCAATGAGAAGCTGCGCCATGATGCGTGGGCGCAGGCTGTGCGCGATACGGCGAAGAGGCTGGACGTTGCGCTGATCGACCTGACTGCCATGAGTGAGGCGCTGGTGGACGGCATGGGCGAGGAGAATGCAGCGACGTCGCTGTATATGAGCATCCCTGCCGGCGTCTATCCGGCTTATCCGGATGGCCTGACGGACGGCACGCATCTGCAGCCGCTTGGCGCGATGACCTTTGCCGGCCTGATCGCGAAGGGACTCTATGAGCTGGGCGGCGTCTATGCGCAGCTGCTCTGCGACGGCTATGAGCAGTGGCTTGCGCATGATGCGCAGCAGATTGCTGCAATTCAGGAGGAAGGAGCGGACGAAAGGCGATGAAGGATACCCTCTGGCTGTCCGATATGGGCAACGGCATGTACCGCAACCCGGTGCTGCTGTGCGACTATTCCGATCCCGATGTGATCCGCGTGGGGGATACCTACTACATGACGGCCTCCACGTTCAACTATGTGCCCGGCCTGCCGATCCTTGTCTCCAAGGATCTGGTGAACTGGGAGCTGAAGAACTACGCGCTGCCCAATATTCCGGAGGCGCGCTATGCTGCGCCGCAGCATGCGCAGGGCGTCTGGGCGCCGGCGATCCGCTGGCACGAGGGGCGGTTCTACATCTATTACGGCATGCCGGACGAGGGCATCTTCATGGTCAGCGCGGTGGATCCGCTGGGCAAATGGGATGCGCCGGTCTGTGTGCTGCCAGGCAAGGGATTGATCGATCCCTGCCCGTTCTGGGACGATGACGGCAGGGCCTATGTGGTTCACGGCTATGCGAAGAGCCGCATCGGCTTCAAGAGCATTCTGGGCATCTTCCCGATGACGTGGGACGGCAGAAAGGCGACCGGCGACGACCACTTCCTCTTTGACGGGCAGAAGGATCATCCGACGATCGAAGGCCCGAAGGTGCATAAGCGCGGCGAGTGGTACTATATCTTCGCGCCTGCGGGCGGCGTGCCGACGGGCTGGCAGGTTGTGCTGCGCAGCCGCAGCATCCTTGGCCCGTATGAGGACAGGGTGGTGCTCAAGCAGGGCTCCAGCCCGGTCAACGGCCCGCATCAGGGTGCATGGGTCGATACGCCGAATGGCGAAAATTGGTTCTTCCATTTCCAGAGCCGCGGCCTGTATGGGCGCATCACGCACATGCAGCCCATGATCTGGCAGGAGGATGGATGGCCGTATATCGGTCAGCCGGATCCTGCGCCGGTGGCGCCGGAGGATGTGCCCTGCGGCGAGGACTGCGCCGCTGCGTCGATCAAGGCGAATGGTGTGGAATGCGGCATTCCTGTGATGGAATACCGCAAGCCGGAGGGCCCTGTCTGTGAGCGCACCTCTGAGCAGGGAAGCGATGACTTTGAGAGCGATGTGCCCGGGCTGCAGTGGCAGTTCATGGGCAATTGGGAGCCGTCCTTCTATACCTGCGGCGGCGGCAGGCTGCGCCTGAATGCGCTCGCGCCCAAGCGCGGCGACCATCTCTGGGGCTGCCCGCATGTGATCACGCAGAAGATCGCCTGCCCGGCCTTTGCTGCGCAGACTGTGATGGATGCGTCCGGACTGATGGTCGGTGAGCGCGCCGGCGTTGCGATGGTCGGCGGACAGTATGCCTATCTGGCGCTTGAGCGGCAGGAGGCGGGTTACAGGCTGATCTATGTCCTCTCCGAGGGCAAGGCGCATGATGAGCGCATCGTCTGGTCGGCGGATATGCCCGGGGCGAAGATTGCTCTGAGGATGACGCTTACCCCCGTGGATACCCATGCGGCGGGCACCGTCTTTGCCTACAGCACGGACGGCAAGACGTTTGTGCCGGTCGATAAGCCTTATATGCCGGAACGCCATACATGGGTCGGCGCGCGTCTGGCGCTCTTTGCGATTGGTAACGGCGGACATGCCGACTTTGGTCGGTTCACGGTGACGCCGATGGAGGAAGGCCATGAGTGAGCTGCGCGACGCCATCCTTGCGCGTGATCTTTTGCGGGTGAAGGATATTCTCCCGCTCGATCCGACGCTGATCAGCGAGACGGACGAGAACGGCGCGACGCTGGATATGCTTGCCGCCCGCAGCGCGGGGATTGACATGGTGCGCTATCTGGTGGAATATGGCCTGCGCGTGAATCTCAATAGTATTGACGCATGCGGGCGCGATCTTCTGCACTACGCTGCTGAGGGCGGTGACGTCGGGGTTTGCCGTTATCTGGTGGAGCGGGGCGGCATGGATCCACTGCGAGGGGATAACACGCTGACCACACCGCTGGATCTGGCGCATCGCTGCGGGCATACGGCCGTGCAGGCGTATTTCGAGGAGGCGGTCGGCTGCCCGCTTGAGCAGATGTACCGCAACCCGATCTGCCGCGGTATGCACCCGGATCCCTCTGTTGTCCGCGTTGGCGACGACTATTACATGGTCAACTCCACGTTCGTCTTCTTTCCGTGCATCCCGGTCAGCCATTCGCGCGATCTGGTGCATTGGGAGGTCATCGGTCATGCGATCGAGAACCCGGAGTGGGCGAACCTTGAGGGGCTGGAGGGCGGCCGCGGCTACTGGGCGCCGGATATCTCCTACAGCAACGGGCGATTCTACATCTGCGCGACCCTGCGGCTGAATGACGTCGGGCATGTCCGCCGCCGGCAGATGGTCGTCACCAGCGAGCGCCCGGAGGGGCCGTATTCTGAGCCTGTGTTCTTTGAGGAGGACGGTATCGATCCGTCGATCTTCCATGACGACGACGGGCGGCACTATATGCTCCTTAACCGCGGCGCGCGCATCTTTGAGATCGACGAGACGGCGACGAAGCGCCTGTCGGAGACGACGCTGCTCTATTACGGCAGCCAGAAGCGCGCGCCGGAGGGGCCGCATCTGCTTAAAAAGGACGGCTGGTATTATCTCTTCCTCGCCGAGGGCGGCACGGGCATGGGGCACAGGGAGACGGTTGCGCGCTCCCGCAGCCTGATGGGGCCGTATACGCCGAGCCCGTATGGGCCGGTCATCCGCCAATGGGACGAGCGGGCGCTGATTCAGCGCTGCGGCCATGCCAAGCCTGTGATGACGCCGGATGGCAGATGGTATTTCGTCTATCTCTGCGGCCGTGCGCTGGATGGGCAGTGGACGATGCTCGGGCGCGAGACGGCGCTGGATCCGTTCACATGGACGCCGGACGGCTGGCCGCTGCTCAATGAGGGTCGCGGCGTGAGCACGCTCTGCCGCATGCCGCTGCCGCCGCAGCCCTTTGAGAGGGAACGGACGGACTGGGTGACCCCGAGGCCGCCGCAGCCCGGGACGATCCAGCACAGCGAGGATGGCGTGACAATCTGCGGCGGGGAATTCCCGCTCAGCGATGTGCGCTGCAGGAGCCTGACCCTGCGCAGGCAGACGGCGTTCGCCTGCTCGTTTTCCGCGGTGCTGACCGTGCCGGATGCGGAGCAGGGCGAGGCGGGCGTCACCGGTTATTATGATGAATACTCCTTCTATACGGTGGGCGTCAGGCGTACGGAGGGCGGCTGTATGATCCGCGTCGCGGAGCAGATCTCACATGAGTACCGCGTGCGGTATGAGCAGGCGATCGATGTACAGCCCGGGCAGCAGATCACGCTGAGCACACAGGCGAACGGCCTTGTGCGCAACGTGAGCTGGAGCACGCATCCATCCGGTACGACAGGGCTGATACTGGGCAAGGTAACCTACCTGAGCGACGAGGGCGTGACAGTGAGCAAGCGCTTCACCGGTGCGATGCTGGGGGTGTACGCGACCGGCTGCACGGCTTCGTTCAGCGGCATGACGTATACAGAAGGGACAGGTGACGAAGCGTGATTTCATCGCAATCGATCCTTGCGTTCATTGACCGGCTGGAGCGTGAGAATGTCTGCCTGCATGGCTTTGAGCTCAGAGAGGCAGGGCAGATCCGGGCAGAGGGCTACTATGCGCCCTTCGCCAAGGGGCAGCCGCACCGCATGTACTCTGTCAGCAAGAGCATGGTTTCTCTGGCGGTTGGTTTGCTGGCGGATGACGGGAAGCTGTCGCTTGACGACTGCATCATCTCGTATTTCCCCGATAAGCTGCAGGGCGAGCCGGATGGAAGGCTTGCGAGCCTGACGATCCGCGATATGCTCCGGATGGCGACCTGCTATCGCAAGACGACCTATCGCGAGGGGATCGATCCCTGCTGGTCGGACAGCTTTTTTACCACGAAGCCGGATCATGAGCCGGGAACCATGTTCTTCTATGACACCTCGTGTTCGCAGGTGCTGGGCGAGCTGTGTCAGCGCGTGAGCGTCAGGCCGCTGCTTGATCTGCTGACGGAGCGCGTCTTTGCTCCGCTTGGTGCGAACGACGAGAAGCGCTGGCTGACCGATCCGTCCGGCATCCCGCAGGGCGGTACGGGGCTGCTGATGTCCCTTGCTGATATGGCGAAAGTTGCGCAGTGTATCCTTGACGGTGGCTGCGGCGTGCTTCCGGCGTGGTATCTGCAGGAAGCGACGTCCAAAAAGATCAGCACGCATTGTCAGGGGAATCCTGAAGAGCGCTATGGCTATGGCTGGCAGTTCTGGCGGACGCGCAGCGGCTATGTGATGTACGGCATGGGCGGTCAGCTGGCAGTCTTCTGCCCGGAGGAGAAGGTTCTGCTGTGCACCATCGCGGATACGCGCCTTGACCCGTACGGCGTGCAGAGGATTTACGACGCCTTCTATGGTGAGATCATGGCTCATCCTGATGAGAAGGATGAGCCGCAGGCGCAGGAGAAGCTCTCCGCGCGGCTTGCAGGGCTTGTCTGCGCGGCTGTGCCGCATGAGGGCGGCAGCTGCAGGCAGGGCGAAAGAGCCTATGTGATGGAAGAGAATGACGGCGGTCTGCGCCGCCTGCTGCTGGAGGACGGATGCGCTGTCCTTGAGTGGGAGGATGCTGTCCATCGTTTTGCGTGGGATGCGTTTGGCGTTTGCCGCGAGGCTCATGACACGGGGCTGGACGCCTCCTGTCTTGTATCCGCCGGCGTGGCCTGCGATGGCACGCTGAGGGTGCGCTGCCAGCTGATCGGCCATGCGCCGTGTGGGCTTGAGCTGCTCATCGGCGAGACGGACAGCGCGGTGAGCCTGCGGATGATGAAGTCCAGCGACCCGAAGACCAACCGATATGATGGTCTTATCTGGGGCAAAAGGGTATAAGGAAAGCCGCCGCATGCACAGTGACTGCATGCGGCGGCTGTTGTTATCAAAAGAAGGTCAGCGGCTGATGTGAAAGCGGGGCTTCTTCCATACCTTGGACAGATACAGGACGAGCAGCACGGCGGAGCTGATGCCGTTGCTGACCACGACGGACAGCCAGATGCTGCGCACGCCAAGGCCGAAGATATGCTCACAGATGTACAGCGTCGCGAAGCGATAGATCCACAGGCGGGCCATGTTGTCCGCCATGGTGATCTCTGTATGCCCCGTGCCTTTGAGCAGTCCGCTCGTCGCGTCATGGATGCCGTTTGTCCAGCACCAGAACGCCATGGTGGAGAGGAAGTCCGCCGCCATGGCGACAACGCTCGGGTCTGCGCTGAAGATGCTGACAATGGCCTGTGCGATAAACGGGCGGGAGAGGATCATGCCGCCGGTGAAGAGGAAAGCGATGGAGCAGCCCATGCTGATCAGATAGCCCTTCTCCGCCCGCTTGACCTGACCGGCACCCATATTCTGCCCGACGATGGTGGAGACGGCGGAGCCAATGCCCGTGGAGGGCAGGGAGATGATGCCGTTGACGCGGTTGCCGATGCCATAGGCGGCCATCGCATCGACGCCGTAGACGAAGACATTCCGGCTCATCAGCAGGAAGCCCAGCTGCATGACGCAGCCGCCAAGCGCGGAGGGCAGACCGATGCGGACGATATCGCGCAGGCGATCCCGCTCCGGGCGCATCAGGCTGAAGTCAAGGCAGATCACCTCATGCTGATCGCGCATCAGCCGCAGCGCGATGCAGGCGGGGATGAATTTCGCCATGACGGTGGCCAGCGCAGCGCCTGCGGCGCCGAGCGGCAGCGCGACCATCAGCAGGGGATCAAACGCCATATTCAGCGAGATGCCCAGCAGGTTGAGCAGCATGGGACGCACGGTATCGCCCTGCGCCTGCCGCGTTGCCTGATAGATGTTGATGATAAAGAGGAAGGGCATGTCCAGGATGACGATGCGCAGATATCGGACAGCGTGATAGAGCGTCCCGTCCTGCGCGCCGAGCCAGGCGACGATGGCGGGCGTGAAGAGCGCAAGCAGCAGCGCGCTGCAGATGGCGAGAATCATCGCGCAGGAGAAGATCTGGTTCGCCGTCTTCTTTGCTTCGTCGTGCCGGCCTGCGCCGATGTACTGCGCGATCATGACCGCGCCGGCAACCGTCACGCCGCCGCCGACATTCAGCACGATGTTCTGCACCGGCGTGACAAGATTGATCGCGGCGAGAGGCTCCTTGCCGATCTGCCCGAGCCAGTAGGTGTCCGTCAGGTTGTAAACTGTCTGGAGCAGGCTGTTGATCACAACAGGCACGGCGATGGAGAGCATCGCTCTGAGCAGATTGCCGTGAAGGATCAATTCGGTATTGGTCTTGCTGAGCTTTTTCAATCGTAATGGCCTCGATTCGGGATAGTTTTGTGCTATTATACTGCCTTGGAGAGGAAAAGGAAATAGGCAAACTGCCTAAGAATGACACGTGTAAGACGATACGGTGCGCCGACAGATCAAATGGATGGGGCACAGCAGACGATAAGAAAGCAGCATACCTGTGCGTATGCTGCGTCGTATCGGTTTGTGAAACAGGGGAGTCAGCGGACCGGCTGCAGACGGATCCGGCGCATAGCCTTGCTGACAGCCAGAAGGAGCAGGCAGTCAAACGGCAGCTGGATGATATTCTTGAATGCGCGAAGCGGCAGCGTCGCCAGACGGGACGGGCCGTAGAGCATGACGAGGAACACTGTATTGAGCAGGACATTGACAAAGACAATGATGACAAGGCGTGCGGCGATAATCTGCCAGACACTGCGCTTTGTCTTGTAGAAGGCCATGCCGTAGATCAGGCCGCCCAGAAGCGCCGTGAGCGTGAAGCCGGGGAAATAGGGCCCCGTAGGCTTGAGCATGAAGCCCAGAATATCGCTGAGCGCGCCCTGCATCGCGGCCGTGACCGGGCCAAAGAGGATCGCCGTCGGGGCGAGTGCCAGATGCGCGAGCGAAATCTTGAGGCTGTCGGTGACCTCAATGACGCCGTAAGAGGAGAGCACCATCTGGATGGCGAGCAGGAGACCGGCTGTCGTCAGCGTACGCGTGCTGCGCAGAGAGCGCAGCGAACCGGCGTATTGATCCCCAAGAAGGCGAAACCATGCATGCATAAAAACACCTCCGAAAATCGCAGCCCGGGAATCGGGCAGGGAGATTCGCAGAGATGACAAAAACATGGTAAAGAGACAGACGGGGTGGGAGTAATACCGCGAGGGACAATGCCCTCTTCGTCCTATGCTGTTCCCGCACATAGGCACTTGACGCATCAGCTCCGTAGCCGCACAGCGGCGCTCTGCCATCTTCACGAATCAAAGTGACACATGCATTATAAGGGAAACGGATCAAAAATGCAACGGCATATTCTTCTCATCCGAAGCGGCGGACGCCCGGCGCGGCATATGCTGGGCAGGTGTCAGCCCATGGCAGACCGGAGCTGTAGCTCAGATCGCCAAGCTGTGTGCGCATATCCTCGCAGGAGATACGCCCGGAAAAGTAATCCTGAGCTGTGACCATCAGGGCGGCGGCGCGCTCTATGGACGCATCGACGAGCTCTGCAAAGCTCTCTGTGCGCACGATATCAGGCTCCCACAGGGATCGCCATGGCAGATGCCGTTCGTTGGCTGCGTCTGCGGATGCACGATGAAGCAGAATGCGGGAATGCAGACCGGAGAGAGCACGCAGGGGAGAGCGGGCTTTTCCGAGCCGCAGAAGATGACTGATGCGGACGGCGTCGTCAAAGCAGCGCCTGATCCGCGCCGTGCTCAGAGCATGCTGCGGGAAGGTGATGCGCACCGCCTCGGACACGGCGCAGGCAATGACTGCCTGCTCCTGCTCATTCAGAAACCTGAAACCGGCCATCGGCATGGGCATTTCGCCGCTGTACCCGCTTTGGCAGAATATAAGCAGGTCAAGCTGCTGTTCCAGACGGCTGTGGGCTATGCTGGAGTAAGCGCCGGATGCCGTCAGGGAATGCGCGTAGATGAACGGATGGCAGAGGGTATCTGCGGCGTAGTGCGCGAGAAAGCCGCAGCAGTACGCTCGCAGAAGAGGATCTGCGCGGCACGCGTCCATCAGCGCCAGAAGAAAGACATCCGTATTCTGCGTGTGGATCATGCGCGCCATACGGACGGCAGACACCGCGCCGGCAGGATGCAGCATGGAAAAGAAAAGCGGGTCGGGCCCTTCCGCGCCTGCGAGCACTGCATGGCGCAGCGAATTTGACTGGTACAGCCGGAGCCTGCTGCTGGCTTCGTCTGCAATATGCTGGTGGGTATAGGATGCGGGCATATGTCCTCCTGCGGGCGAAATGAATGCGCGGTGAAGCTGTTCACATTATACACAGCGCGTATGAATATGTCGACAGGTAGTATCTGGTGGGGGCTTTGTATGGGCGGATGTATATCGCCATGTATGTACGCTGTCTCCATCCCCGCTTGCGCTCAGCACTCCTCTGTGGTATAAGTAAGATAAAATGATTCCCTCCGCAGGAAGGAGACGTCGATGAAGAGAGTATTGGTTGATGCGGATGCATGCCCTGTTATCCGGATCGTTGAGCGCATATCGAAGGCGCATGGATTCCCGGTGACGCTGCTGTGCGATACCAACCATGTGCTGTATTCTGATTACAGCGAAGTGCGGGTGATCGGCGAAGGTGCCGACGCGGTGGATATCGCGCTGATCAACCTGTGCCAGCACGGCGATGTCGTGGTGACGCAGGATTATGGCGTGGCTGCGCTGGCACTGGGCAAGGGAGCCTGTGCGATTCATCAGAGCGGCCGGTTGTATACGCAGGACAACATCGATCAGATGCTGATGGAGCGCCATCTGGCCAGAAAGGCGCGGATGGGAAAGGGGAAACACCATCTTAAAGGACCGAAGAAGCGCACAAAAGAAGAGGACGACGCTTTTGCCGCAGCATTTGACAGCCTGCTGCAAAGGCTTCTCATGGAACAGACGGATGACAGCAAAACAGGAAACCCTCCCGCGGCGGAATGATGAGTCCATTCTGCTGCGGGAGGGCGATGTATATCAGGGGATTATCGTCTGCCTCATGCGAGGATCCGCTCGATCCATTCGCGCTGCAGCACCAGCACTGCGCCGCGGATGACGCTGCTTATGCCCTGCGGGGCAGGTGCGATCAGGGGGAAGCGCTTGCCGGAAGCGGACAGACGGAGAGACAGACTGTCCGCAATACGCCGGATAAACGCATCCTGATGGTCAAGTGCGTAGCGGCAGTCGACGATGATATGACTCGGGTCAAGCACCCATAGCACATTGTAGAGCATTTCACTGACGACATTGGCTGAGCAGCCGAGCGCATGCAGATAATCGTCCGGCCGGTTGGCGGCGCAGCAGCTCAGGCTCTCGGTCAGCTGACGGATGCTGTCCCCACGGCAGCCCAGCGTGGCGGCAAAGGCGGGAAGGGAGAGCAGGCTTTCGTATGTGGCGCCGCCCGGCGTGGTCAATTGGCCTGCGTCGCCCGCCGTTGCATTCAGGCCGCGCAGCATATTGCCGTTGTGGACGGCGGCACCGCCGACGCCCTCGCCGATATAGAGATAATACAGCAGCTCGCAGGGGTCGTCCTCCACGAGAGGAGAGAAGGCGCGCACGGCGAACTTCACATCCTCATCGACATAGTAGTCGTATTCGCCGAGACAGCGGGTCATCAGCGCCTTGATTCTCACGTTATTGAGTTCAGGCAGGCGCTGGTTATAGACGGTATCGCTGGCGATCTCATACGGGCCGGGGGCGACGACGGCCACGCCCAGCAGATCGCGGCCGCACAGGGGAAGGGTGATCTCCTCCTTGACGCTGCGCAGAAACGCTTCAAGCCGGGGGAGATAGTCGCCCTCGGCAGCATAGGTTTTCTCCAGAATGACGGACAGATCAAAGCCAAGCAGCGTGAAGCGGAAGCTGCTGCCGGAGAGATCGACAATCAGCCATGCATGCCGGACACCGCTCAGGGAGATATTCTCCGCCTTGCGCCCGGAGGAGCGCTTCGCCTCGCTGCAGCGCTCTACTGGCGTCAGCGCGAGCGCCTGCTGCTCCTTGAGCTGATCGACGAGGTTGGTTACCGTCATCAGGCTCAGACCGGTCGCCTCGGCAAGGGATTGGCGTGTCCTTGGCGACTGTCGCGTCAGCAGATGAAGAATCCTCAGGATATTCTGTTTTCTGATGGAGGATTGATCGAGTGACTTCATGACAGAATCCTTTCAAGCTCGCAGCCCATCTGCGCGCCAAGCCGCTCCGCCTCGCCGGGGACGACGGGCAGACGCTTATACAGGAAGGTGGATTCAAGGGCTGCATATGTGCCGCGGGAGATATCGTCCTTGGTGGGGAGGTATCCCAACAGCTCCTCGGCGCAGCCAAGGATCAGGGCGTCTTCTCTGCCGCAGATGCGGCGGATGTCCATCCCGATCTGCGTGAAGCCCTCAAACGGCAGGGCCATGACCGGAACGCCGCCCAGCAGGAGATACTTGACGGTAATGTCTTCTTGCGCATGAAGCCGGTCAAAGCGCTCGAGCATCTCGCGCTCCCACGTCAGCGCAACACGCGCGGCAGGCATATCCGCACCGCCTGCCCGGCTGACAGCCTGTGCAGCGGCCTGATGGATATCATCTATTGTAACAGAAATCAGCCCCAGCGTAAAGGGAAGACTTCCTCCGCTGAGCGTGAGAGGCAGAGCCGTTTTTTTCTGCATGGCGAGGGAAGCAACCAGCTGTGCAAAGGAATCGAGCAGCCCATCGTCCTGCATGGTGGGATCGATGTCGCCGCACAGGCCGTTGAGGTAGATGCTGTACATGCCCCCGGCATCCAGCAGACGGCAGACCTCGCCGGCAAAATCAGCGGAGACAGCGGTCACACGCCCGCGGAATACACCGTGGCAGGCGGCGCTGACGGCGGTGATGGCAGGCCTGCCCGCGCGGGTGAGGGTGAAGCCGCGGACCATGCGGTCCACAGGGCCATTTTCGATGGTCCGGTTATAGATATGATCGCCGTCAAACGGGCTGCAGAAGAACTCCAGCCGATCCACGTCGCAGACGTCCGCTGCGGCAGCGTCGATCGCCCGGCAGATGCGCGGGGCGACGGTTGCGACATATTCGTCGCTGACAAACCCGCAGCCTTCGTGGTATTTGATGGTCGGGCCGGTATGGGTGTGGATGCTCACAATGAGCACATGCTCCGGCGGGATGCCGAGCGACTGCGCATGCGCAAAGACCTCGTCGCAGACAGCGCGGCTCAGGCCAAGCAGATCGCAGCTGATGATAAGCGAGCGCATTTCGTCCGTCTCCAGCAGGAGCGCGCGGGCCCAGAGCGGATCGCGCACAGACCGGGCGCAGCGCCCCAGATAGTAACCGTAACCGGCAAGCTCCACGCCCATCGGCGGAGTCAGATCCCATTTGCCAAAACCGGCGCGCATATGCATACCTCCATGATTGCGGGTCAGATGAGTGGGGCAGCGCATCCTCTGAGAAAACGCCTGCCTGAGGAAAATCCCCGGGGCTCCTGTTACAGGAGACCGGGGATCACGTCTTTATAGCGCTCGATGAGACGGTCGTTCCATTCGTCGCCGCCGTCTACATTGCTGGATTTGAAGAAGTCCGCCTCAAAGCCCTCTTCAAGAGAAAGCTCCTTGACGCGGCACACGATGGCCTGCAGCATGGCAGCGCCGACGGCTGTGGACGTTGCGCCGACCATGGAGCCGTCTGCATAGGGGATTGCGGCGTCGCCCAGCACGCCGCCGTTATCGAGGATGAGATCGGCTGTCTCAAACAGGCGGAGACCAAGGCTGTTGCGCGAGGTGACGGCGCTCGTGTGGTTCATGCTGGTCAGCGCGATGACATACGCCCCCCGCGCCCGCGCTTCCTTCGCCAGCAGGACAGGAACAGCGTTTCTGCCGGAATTGGAGATGGAGATGAGCACGTCGCCTGCCTTGATGGGATAACGCTCCAGCAGGAGGGGCACCCATTCTTCGCGGCGCTCTTCCAGCGTGCTGCCGGCTGCGCTGATGTGGAGCATCAGCTTTTCGTCAAGGATCGGGCATACGCGGGCCATGCCGCCGGCACGGTAGAAGATCTCCAGCGCCAGCAGATGCCCGTGACCGGTGCCGAAGGTGTAGACCATGCCGCCCTGCCGGAAGCAGTCTGCGATATGGCGCGCGGCGGCCTCCATCGGCTCATGCTGGGTATCGAGCGTGCGGGCAAGCAGCTCATTCAGATTATGAAAATAAGCGTCAATGGTACTCATCTGCGGATCTCCTCATAGGTCTTTTTCAGGCGGAGCAGGCTCTCATCGCAAAGGCAGCCCTGCTGCTGCATCAGGTGGATGATCGCGCCCAGCTCCGGCGGATAATGAAGCGCACAGATCTGCGCCTGCGGGGCAAGGCTGTGCAGCGTATCGGCAAATGCCGTGCGCGCCGCTTCGCTGTGGGCGAAGATGCCGCCGTAGAGGCCGACCTGAATGGCCTCCGGCGATTTCTGCAAGAGCTGTGCGGCCTGCCGCGCCAGCTGCTGCATATTGCGCTCGAGAATGGCGCGGGCTGCGGCGTCGCCCTCGGCGGCGCGGGCAAGCACATGGCGCGCGAAACCGGCAAGCTGATCCGGTGTATAGGCGGGGTCATAGATGCGGTCGATCATCCGGCGCGGAGCATCCACGCCGAAGAAGGCGCAGGCGTCTGGCTCAAGGAGGGTGGGGGAGCCCATGCCCTCGCAGGCGTCGATCACCGCCAGAATGCCCTCGCGGGCAAGGGTGTAGCCGCTGCCTGCGTCGCCGAGGAGATATCCCCAGCCGCCGCTGACGTGCTGCGCACCCCTGCCGTCGCAGAGCAGGAGCATCGAGCCGGTTCCGCAGATGACGATCATGCCCGGCGCGCCGCGCGTGAAGCCCATCAGGGCGATATAGGCGTCGGACTGCAGATCAAGCTGACCGGCGCCAATCGCGCCGCCGGTGAACAGATCAGTCGTGCGTTCATCTGCGGGGCCGTCCAGCGCGGACATCCCTACGCAGACGCGGGCAAGCGGGGCGCCTGCCTGACCGCATAGCTCTGTGACCATGCTTTCAAGGCGCTCGCGCACCTTCTCAACGCCGATGTTGTAGAAATTCAGCCCGTCGCCAAGAGCAAGAGCAGCCACCCGGCCGTCCGGCCATGCGGCTACAGCCGTGGAGTGCGTGCCGCCGCCGTCGATGCCGATGAACAGCCCGTCCTTCATGCGCTTCGCCTCCTTTGCATCTGACCTTACCTGCGTATGGGCATACTCATTACTTACATATAATTCGACGCGCGTCGGGGTTTTCCTTCATAGGAAAGTGTATTTATAAAAAGGTTTGAAAAATGCTTGTCATAGGTTTTCGACTGTGCTATACTGAGACTGCTGCAGAGAAGACAAGCGTCTTTTCTCTATTTGCAGGGGAATGGAGGGACAGCGGATGAGCAAGATAAACCTGCCTGTCAAGGAAGACGGAACGCCGATCGGGAAGAAGCGCAGGCGATTCACATGGGATGATCTTGAATTGACGCTTCTGTCCCTGCCGACGATCACGTGGCTGATTGCCTTCTGCTATGTGCCGATGTTCGGCATCATCTTCGCATTCAAGAACTACAAGTATAAGCCCGGCAAGGGCTTCCTCTACAGCCTGTTTGTTTCCAGCAAGTGGGTCGGGTTCAAGAATTTCGAGTTCCTCTTCCGCTCGCCGGATATTGCCAATATTTTCCGCAACACCATCTGCTACAACGTGGTTTTCCTGCTCATCGGCGTGACGCTGCCTGTCGCGCTGGCGATTATGATCACCATGCTGCATTCGCGCAAGGTGGCCAAGGTCTGCCAGACGGCGGTATTCCTGCCGCATTTCCTGTCCTGGGTGGTCATCAGCTACTTTGTGTATGCGTTCCTGTCCACCGATAAGGGTCTTGTCAACGCCATCATTACCTCCATGGGAGGGGAGGCAATCCTCTGGTATCAGGAGCCGAAGTACTGGCCGTATCTGCTGACATTCATCAACACATGGAAGACATTCGGCTACTCCATGGTCGTATACATGGCGACCATCACGGGCATCGATCAGAGCCTGTATGAGAGCGCGGTCATCGACGGCGCGAGCAAGTGGCAGCAGACATGGGGTATCACCATTCCGCTGCTGCGTCCGGTGATCTCCATCATGTTCATCATGAACGTGGGCAGCATTTTCTCTACCGACTTCGGTCTCTTCTTCCAGGTTACCCGCGATTCGAACTCCCTGATTAACGTGACGCAGACGCTGGACGTCTACGTGCACAAGGCACTCATTCAGAGCAACAACTATAACTATTCCTCCGCGGTCGCTCTGCTGCAGAGCATACTGGGATGCATTCTGCTGGTCTTCTCCAATATCGTCGTCAAGAAGATCGATCCGGAGAGCGGCCTGTTCTGATTCCGGCGGAGAGGAGGATTGTGCCCATGGCAAAGAAAGCAAAGCAGGTTTATCAGGACGGATTCAGCCGTTTCAACTGTATCAAGCCAACGACCAATGCCGTTTTTACCCTGATATTCATCCTGCTGGCCGTCATCACGTTTTTGCCGGTCGTGTTTGTTTTCATCATCTCGATTTCTTCTGAGGCGTCCATCGCCCAGCATGGCTACAGCTTTTTCCCGGCGGAGCTGTCGATGGAGTCGTACAAGTACCTGTGGCAGTCCAAGGACTATATCGGCCGCGCCTTTGTCAATTCCGTGGGCATCACTCTTGCGGGTACGATGCTGGGTCTTGTGCTCACCTCAACGCTTGGCTACGTGCTCTCCCGCCCGAATTACTACATGAAGGGTATCTATACATGGCTGCTGATCATCCCGATGCTCTTTTCCGGCGGCCTTGTGGCGCGCTACATGGTCAATACGCAGATCTATCACCTGAAGAACACCTACTGGGCGATGATCCTGCCGGGCGCGTGCTCCACGTTCTACGTCGTTGTCATGCGCACGTTCTTCCAGACGACCGTGCCGGATTCCATCATCGAGTCCGGAAAGATCGACGGCGCGAGCCAGCTGCGCATCTTCACCCAGCTGGTGCTGCCGATCTCCCTGCCGGTTATTGCGACAATCGGTCTGTTCCTGACCTTCAATTACTGGAATGCATGGTACGGCGCGATGCTCTACATCGACAGCAACCACCGCGAGCTGTACCCGCTCCAGTATGTGCTCATTTCCATTGAGAAGAACATTTCCTTTATGGCGCGCAATGAGGACTTCTTCCACGAGGAATCCATGCGGAATCTCCCGTCGGAAACCATGCGAATGGCGATCGTTATGGTCGTCGTCATCCCCATTGCCTGTTCGTATCCGTTCTTCCAGCGCTACTTTGTCGGCGGCCTGACCATCGGCGCCGTCAAGGGATGATCCCATGCAACAAACGGCCGATGTGCCGCTTAGTTGATAAAGAAGGAGGTACCACTATGAAGAAGATTCTCTCCCTCGCGCTTGCATTGATGCTGGTGTTTGCCATTGCCTGCACCGCGTCTGCCGAGACCCAGAAGATCATCTGGTGGGTCTACGCCAGCGGCGACGCCCCGATCGACACGCAGCTGGTCGTTGATGCAGCCAACGCCTACTCTGCCGAGAAGATCGGCGTGGAAGTCGAGCTCATCTTCAAGAACGACGAGCAGTTCGGCCTGGGCATGCAGACCGGCGAGCCCTATGACATGACGTTCACCTGCGACTGGGCGAACAGCTTCGCGGACAATGCGATCAACGAGATGTTCTACGACATCACTGAGCTGGTCAAGACCGCGACCCCGGCGCTCTACGAGACCATCGACCAGAAGTACTGGGACGTGGCCGGCTCCCTCAACGGCAAGATCTACGCTGTGCCGACCCTCAAGGATATGGCCAGCCAGCAGTTCTTCCGCCTGGACAAGGAACGCTTCGAGGCCATTGGCTGCGAGCTTCCGGACGAGATGAAGTTCGCCGAGCTTGAGCCGCTGCTCAAGGCGTACAAGGAGAACTACACCGATCTCTACCCGCTGATGATGGGTAAGGGCGGCCTGACCGGCATGACCAACTGCGCGCAGTGGATCGCCGGCAGCTACCTCTGCTCTCCGTACAACCTCGCCGGCACCGACCGCGAGAACAAGATCATCCCGTTCTGGGAGGCCGAAGAGCTCATGGAGCGCTATCAGCTGCTTCACAAGTGGTATGAGCTGGGCTACATCAACCCGGACGATGCCACCATCGAGTCCATCGGTTCTGACATCCGCGCTGCCGTCCGTTCCGGCTCTGCCTGGAAGGGCTACTACGCCGGCTACTCCAGCTGGGCGGGCATCGTTGTCCACGGCGCCAGCTACTCTGGCCCGTACATGTCCACTGCCACCATGCGCGGCGCGATGAACGCCATCAACGCTGCTGCTTCTGAGGAGCAGGCCATCGCTTGCCTGAAGTACCTTGAGCTGCTCAACACCGACCGCACCTTCCG
>JAGBAV010000006.1 GCA_017938795.1 Clostridia bacterium | reverse complement strand
CGGCATGGGCGCGTGGAACGGCCTGCTCTGGCCGATGCTCGTCATCTCCGACATGAAGAAGTACACCATCCCGATCGGCCTGAATACCCTCTGGTCCCCGTACGGCAACAACTACGACCTGATGATCACCGGCTCCTGCTTCGCGATCATCCCGCTGCTGGTGCTGTATCTGTTCGCCCAGCGCTTCATCATCGAGGGCATGACCGCCGGCGCCGTCAAGGGCTAAGAGGCGGTTGCATCCAATCTGTATGTATGGTATCATCTGACTGTATCCCAATAAGCGTATACATAAGGAGACTGTCAATATGAAAAAAGCAACGATGATTCTCGACCGCGATTTCTCGATCGGCCAGATCGATCCGCGCATCTATGGTTCCTTCATTGAGCATCTGGGCCGCGCTGTGTACGGCGGCATCTATGAGCCGGATCACCCGACGGCGGATAAGAACGGCTTCCGCCGCGACGTGATGGAGATGGTCCGTAAGCTGGACGTGCCGGTCGTGCGCTATCCGGGCGGCAACTTCGTCTCCGGCTTCAACTGGGAGGACAGCGTCGGCCCGCGCGAGACGCGCCCGAAGCGTCTGGATCTGGCGTGGTTCACCACGGAGACCAACGAGGTCGGCCTGCATGAATTCGCCGACTGGTGCGCAGAGGCGAAGACCCAGATGATGTACGCGGTGAACCTCGGCTCCCGCGGGCCGGACGCCGCGCGCAACATCGTCGAATACGCGAACCATCCGGGCGGAAGCTACTGGAGCGATATGCGCATCCGCAACGGCCGCAAGGATCCCTTCGGCATCAAGCTCTGGTGCCTGGGCAACGAGATGGACGGCCCGTGGCAGATGTGCCACAGGACGGCGTATGACTACGGCTCCGTGGCCCGCGAGGCGGCGAAGATGATGAAGTGGGTCGACCCGTCCATCGAGGTCGTCGCCTGCGGCAGCTCCAACACGCATATGCCGACCTTCGGCACGTGGGAGTACCAGATGCTGACCGAGTGCTACGACCAGATCGACTACGTCAGCCTCCATCAGTACTACGGCAACCCGACCAACGACACGCCCGGCTTCCTCGCCCGCAGCATGGATATGGACAGCTTCATCAAGACGGTCGTCTCCATCTGCGACGCCGTTGGCGGCAGCAAGCACAGCAAGAAGAAGATCAACCTCTCCTTCGACGAGTGGAACGTCTGGTATCACTCCAACGAGCAGGACAAGGAGATCTGGAAGCAGGATAAGTGGAACCGTGCGCTCCCGCTGCTTGAGGATATCTATAACTTCGAGGATGCGCTGCTCGTCGGCGCGATGCTCATCACCTTCCTGCGCAACGCCGACCGCGTGAAGGTCGCGTGCCTTGCGCAGCTGGTCAACGTCATCGCCCCGATCATGACCCGCAACGGCGGCGGCGTCTGGGCGCAGACCATCTACTGGCCGCTGATGCACGCGAGCAAGTACGGCCGCGGCACCGCGCTGCGCCCGCTGGTCAAGAGCCCGACCTACGACTGCGCCGACTTCGAGCAGGTGCCCTATGTGGACGCCACCGCCGTCCTCGGCGACGACGGCAGCGTGACGGTCTTCGCCGTCAACCGCAGCATGGACGAGGATATCGAGCTGGCGGCCGACCTGCGCGCCTTCGGCGACCTGAAGATCGCGGAGCATATCGTCCTGCATCATGACGACGTGAAGGCGGTCAACACCGAGGCGAACCCGGAGAACGTCGCGCCCGGCAAGGGCAACGGCGGCACCATGGACGGCGGCCACATGTCCGTCGTGCTGGGCAAGCTCAGCTGGAACGTCATCCGTCTGGTCAAGGCCTGATTCTGACAGCACACAAGGCCCCCGCTCATCCGAATGGATGGGCGGGGGCCTTCTTTGTGTATAGGGGGTGTAACGGGAAGCGGGCACAGAGAGACTGTACCCGTCAAAGCTGTGTCGGAAGCGGGAGCGGGCACCGCCCGCCGGAAGTGGGTGCAGCATCAGATTGCCGCGCTGCGGAGCGCCCTCTGCGCGAACGCAGCATGGATGCGGACTCGGGCACAGAGAGACTGTACCCGTCAAAGCTGCGTCGGAATCGGGTGCGGGCACCGCCCGCCGGAAGTGGGTGCGGGCACCGCCCGCCGGATCAGCCTTGCTTATGGAGCGGTACCCAGATCTCGGTGTAGGTGTCCTCCGGGCGCTCCGGCGCGGGGGTGTAGGCCTCGATGCTGTAGTCCCCGCCGAGGCGGTAGCCGGAGAGGCTGGGCAGCCACTCGCGCCAGATGCGGGTATTGACCGCCTGCAGCGCATCGGGCAGCGCGCCGCGGCAGGGGAAGACCGCCCACATGCCGGCGGGGAAGGTGTGCACGCTCATGCCCTGCGGCGCATCGTGCTGCGGGGGATAGGGGTTGGCGATCATGTAGGTGAACGTGTCCGCGTTGACGTTGATGCACGCGCCGTACTGATGGAACTCCCTGCCGGCAGGGCTGTTCATATGCTCCTCCCAGAACGCGGGGACGTCGGCGTAGGACGACTCGCTGCGGATCTGCTTTGCTGCGCCTATGATGGTAAAGGCGGGCTTTTCGACGATTCTGTACTCCATTTTGCTGCCTCCTTCCAGAATGACATGGATCCTGAGCGGCGCAAGCGCATTGAGGCTTGCGCCGCTCTCCCTGACTTTCGAAGGAGAGACGCCGTGGAAGCGGACAAACGCGCGGGCAAAGCTGTCCGGCGAGTCGTAGCCGTAGCGCAGCGCAGCGTCGATGACGCGCAGACCGCCGAGCGACAGCGCCTGCGCGGCGCAGGTCAGCCGCCTGCCGCGGATATACTCGCCCAGCGTCATGCCGCACAGCGCCGAGAACATCTTCTGGAAATGGAAAGGGGACATATACGCCTGCGCGGCGACGTCCTCCGCGCTCAGACGATCCGTCAGATGCTCTTCGATGTAGGCCAGCGCTTGATTGAGTCCTGTCAGCCAGTCCATGAGGTCTCCTCCCTTCGATGGAGACAGTATAGCAGAAGGAGCGGGGCGGCGTCCCGACGATTCCTGCGCGATTGTGCCGGATTACGCCATGGGCAGCAGATTGAGCAGGGCATGCGCGACGCCGTCCCCATCGTTGCTGCCGGTGATATAGCCCGCAGCGGTCCTGACCTCCGGCACGGCGTTGCCCATGGCGACACTGTGGCGGTAGTGGGCGATCATCTCCAGATCGTTGATATCGTCGCCGAAGACGGCGACCTCGTCCGCCTCGATCCCCAGCAGCATGCGGATGCGCTCGATGGTGCGCAGCTTCCCGGCATCCAGCGAGGAGAGCTGCACGGTGCGTCCGGCGTCTGTGAGATAGACGCGCGCCAGCGTTTCGCAGCGCGCGCGGATGGCGCCGACCAGCTCCGGCGGCAGCGGATCGACCGCGTCCGTCAGGTGGTCGAAGAAGACGAGCACCTTCGCCGTCTGGCGGATGGTCTCCTCACAGATGGGAAGAATGCGGGCCTGCGCCAGCCCCCAGCCCTTCTCCATACAGGGATCGGGCGGGAAATTGAAGGCGTAGCCATCGCCCGGGGTGTGCAGGGACAGGTGCACGCCGGGGAAGCGGGCGACCTCCTCCACGCAGGCGCGGACGGCGGCGGGATCAATGAAGGCGAACGAGCGCTCGCCGCCCAGATCCACGCAGGCGCCGTTGGAGTAGACGCCGCCGGAAAAGAGCGCGAAATCCTCCGCCGACCAGCCGAGCGTCTGATCCAACCGCGGGGAGCGCGCCGTGGCGAAGAAGACCTGCACGCCGCGATCCCGGCAGCGGGCGAGCGCCGCGCGGGCGGAGGGGTTGATGCGCTTGTCCGTGGTCAGCAGCGTGCCGTCGAGATCGAGGAAGATGGCTTTGATCATAGGGGCCTCCTTGGGGGGTTGTTCTGCTGTCATATTACCATATGGCAGGGCGGGCGGCAAGCGGGAGCGGAATCTTTGCAGGAGGCGCGCCGTGCGGGGCGGAGGGGTATGGACGCATGGCGTGTTTTTTTCTTGCAATATCAGGAAAAAACAAAATGTAGAAGAATCCTTGCTTGACATTTGACATGTCAAAGCGCAGAATGGGGGTAAGCGGTATGTGTGTATAGACAATAGGAATTGGGGGGTGGTTTGAAACGGGTTGTGGCGTAGACTACAGCAAGCAGACTGAAAAGAAAAAGGGGGATGGGGAATCTGGACTGCTATAACGAAAGTAGACACAAAAAACAAACCCCGTCGTAGAATTGCGCGACATTACACGGCTTTCAGAAAGTCAAAATCCCAGTCAACTGATGTTGGAGAACCAATACTATCTGGAACACCCCAAGTATAATGAAAATAATCAATAAACCCATCTGGATTAACAACGAAGACAATACAGAAGGCTCCGGGATATGAATGCTGTTTGTTATCGTGAGCTGTTTTGCCTTTTTCTGACAAATGGTAATAACAAATATAATAGCTATTTCCATTGTTGTTTTCTGCTGGTTGAAAATAACTTCTACCATGTTCATGCCATTTGCGTGTTACCTCATAAGGAAAAAAGCGGCTGGCAATTTTCACGGCTTCATCAATTTTTATCCTTACAGGAGGATTACAGTTCATAAAATACACTTCAATGTCAGAAATCGGAGCATTTTTGTCTGATGAATAATCATTCATATAGAGGACAGTATGCCCAGATTCATATTTATCATAAGTATCTGCGAAGATAATCTTTCCTTTGCTCACATCATCCCAAATGGCATGGGCTTGGGCAGTATTACCGTAGTATTGAGGAGTGTTATCTCTCGTTAGCCATTCAAGGTCTCCGGAATAGTAACCTAATGCGGTATCAGAAAACAATTGAGTAAGTGTATTTATGTCAGCGATACCATTTTCTACAATGCTGTTTTTCGCTTGAAAACTTCTGACTGCTTGCTCTGTTTGAGAACTAAATTGCCCATCAACTTCTCCGTCGAGATAACGCAGTTCTTTCAAACGGTTTTGTAAAGTGATGATGTCTTCGCCTGTCATGCCCTTACTCAATGTAGGCAGTGTGACGGGAATAGGTGTTGGGGATGGAGTAGTAGTTACAGAAGGTGTGACAGTAGAAAGAGCATTATTGGAAGAATATTCCTCGATGTTATCTTCTCTGTGTTCGGAGATTATTTCGCCTAAAAAACCTAATGAGAATGGCAAGAGAAGAGCCCAAATGATGATGATAAGCGTTGAAATAAAGATTTTGATGCCTTTGCTCCATTCCTTACAAATCAACCACATTGGAATGAGAATAAGCGGTAATAAAACAATTCCAAGAGAGATTGCGATAGCAATTCCTCCGATAATTAAGCAGATAAGCAAAAGGCCAAGGAATGCTTCGCCGGAAGAATTAGAAGGATTTGTTCGGGAAGCAGGTCTTGTTCTACGCTTTCTTTTTGCCATATGTAGTAATTCCTTTCTACATAATCTATCTGTAATTATATCGCAGAACTTAATGCGAGAAAAGATGCTTTTAGATGAATAAACGATGTATCTAAGATGTTTGAAAGATGTAAAATAGATGTTGGTTGGATGATTGAAAGATCATCGCTCACATTCATATTCCCAGAAGCAAAAGCAGGATAAGGCTTGCAGAATACGGCAGGAATATCATCTTTCGTTGTCTGCGGTCTGCCGACTTTCTTTCCCTTTTCTTTTGCGTTCGCCATTCCAGAACGCACACGCGCCCGTAACATCGCCAGTACCAGCTGAGCGGACGGGCTGAAAAGCAGATGCAACGCGTACTGAAATAAAGAGAATTCTAGGCTTTCATACCATAACAAAAGACCACCCTTTATGGGTGGTCTTGGCTTTGACGTCATAACCCGGGGAGTCTCCTCTCGCGCCTCGACGGCGCTCGGTCAGGGCAGCTCTGAGGCCACACTGTGGCCTCATTCACTACTGCCCCAGGTTCGACTCCCCCGGAGGGTATTCTCCCGAATCTCGCCGGTTATCGTGGAGCATAGGGGAGTCTCCTCTCGCGCCTCGACGGCGCTCGGTCAGGGCAGCTCTGAGGCCACACTGTGGCCTCATTCACTCCTGCCCTAGGTTCTCCTCCCCTATGCTCTATTCACAAAAAGAAAAGCACCCATAAAGGGTGCTTTCTTTTTGTGGTGGAGCATAGGGGAGTCGAACCCCTGACCTTTTGAATGCCATTCAAACGCGCTACCAACTGCGCTAATGCCCCGTGAACGTTAAATATTATAGCGCAGAGGGGATGGGTTGTCAATAGAAAATTTGCGGAAATGCAGAATTCGTTGGCGGGTGGGTTGAATGGGGGCGGGCGTTGTGCTATCATGCAGGGGTAATGCACAAAGGAGTGGATACATATGAACAAACTCAGAGAGACCTTCCGGGAGAATACGGGCTTCCGCGCGCTGCTGCTGTCCATCCTGATCACGGGGCTGTCCTACGGACTGTACAAGGGCATGCTGGACAACTACCTCGCGGAGGTCGTCATGATGGGCGAGATGGACCGCGGGGTGACGGAGTTCTTCCGCGAGCTGCCGGGCATCCTGCTGGTGTTCATCCTCGCGGCGTTCTACATGCTCTCGGCGGAGACGCTCTACAAGGCGGGCGCGGTGATCATGCTCGCCGGTATGGGCATGCACGCCATGCTGCCCGCGCACAAGGCGCTCACCACGCTGGCGATCTGCGTCTACTCGCTGGGCGAGCATATCCAGCTGGGCATGAAGAGCTCGCTGACGATGGGCTACGCGAAGGCAGGGCGCGGCGGCGCGGCGCTGGGCGTGCAGAGCGCGGTCAGCCAGATCGGCACGCTGGCGGGCTATCTGGTGATCGTGCTGGCGTTCTCTGCGATCGCCGGGGATCAGCCGTACAAGCTCTTCTTCGGGCTGGCGGCGCTGCTGGCGGGCGTGAGCGCGGTATGCACGCTGCGCCTTGACGGCAGGAGCGAGGCCGACGCGAGCAAGAGGCGGTTCTACTTCCATAAGAAGTATCGCAAGTATTACATGCTGGAGATGTTCTACGGCGCGCGCAAGCAGGTGTTCCTGACCTTCGGGCCGTATGTGCTGATCCTCTTCTATGGCGCGGACGCCGCGACGATCAGCCTGCTGTTTGCCGCGTCCTCGGTGGCGTGCTTCTTCGCCTCGCCCATCGTGGGCAGGATCATCGACCGCCTGGGCTACAAGGTCGTCATGGTCGCCGACACGCTGATCCTCGTGGTGGTCTGCTTCTTCTATGGCTTCGCGCATCATCTCTTTTCGATGCAGACGGCGTTCATCGTCTGCTGCGTCAACTATGTGCTGGACGCGGTGATCTCGCTGGCGTCGATGGCGTCCAACGTCTACGTCAAGGATCTGGCGGACAGCCCGGAGGAGGTCAAGGCGACCATCTCCACCGGCGTGTCGATCAACCATGTGATCACGATCTTCATCGCGCTCTTCGGCGGGTGGATCTGGGAGGCGCTGGGCATCGAGACGCTCTTCATTCTCTCCGCCGTGCTGGGCCTGTGCAACAGCGCATACGCGGCGACGATCCGCGGCAGAGCCGTGGAGGGAAACCGCGCATAAATATAAATAAAAAACTGTCAGGGGTCGCCCTGACAGTTCTGTTTATATGGGGGATGGAGCGTTCGCCTCAGGCCGGGGCGTCCATCTCCACGGAGGAGCGGATCGTGCCGTCCTTATTGAAGGTGACGAGGCGGTAGGCGGGCCGCCTGACCGGGGGCTGCGCGGCAGCCTGCCTGCGGGGCGCGGGGGTCTGGGCG
>JAGBAV010000043.1 GCA_017938795.1 Clostridia bacterium | reverse complement strand
TCCGCCCAGAACCAGCCCCCGTATAGGGTAGGGTGGGATTGGAGGTTGTAGGAGGGAAGGGAGGGAGGGATCCTGCGTCCCTCCCTTCGCCTCCTACATTACGTTCCCCGCCGGAGGCAGTGGGCAAGGAGCAGCCTATGGCTGTGACCATGCAGGCTCCCCGGAATGGGATCCCTCGTCTCCCCCTTGGCTTCCTACACTGCGTTCCCCGCCGGAGGCAGCGGCTTAAAGCATCTATCCCGATCGCCGCAATAGGTCGCTTCGCTCCCGCTGCGGCTTGCGCATGCTTTCCCTGCGGGGGATATTGGGCTGCCGCCCAAACCTGCCTGAGGGATGTCTCCCTCAGACTCCCTTCATCGCTTCGCGGCGAATATACACATATACCGAATAAAGCTGCATATTGACTTAAAGATACTTTCCGATTAACAAGCTTTATGGTACAATGAAGCATATTTATGAAAATGGAAAGTGATTCGATGGAAAGAGAGCGATTTGAACGGCAATTGGCCTTTATTCTTGAAGCTGATAAAGAAAAGAATATCCTTCGGCAGACACATCTGAGCGGTCATGGAAGAAGAGAGAATGATGCCGAACACGCATGGCATATGGCGATGATGATCTATCTTCTTAAGGAGTATGCTGACGAGGAGTTCGATCTTGCAAAAGCGATGATGATGGCGATAATCCATGATATCGTTGAGATTGATGCAGGAGATACCTATGCGTTTGATGATGATGGTTTGGCTACACAGAAGGAGCGAGAGAAAGCTGCTGCAGAACGGATATATGGAATGCTTCCGGATGATCAGCGTGATGAATTGAAACAGCTGTTTGATGAGTTCGAGAGCTTGTCTACCCCTGAGGCCAGATTCGTGAAGGTAATGGACAATATACAGCCGTTGCTGCTGAATCAATCCAATGGCGGCGAGGACTGGCGAGAGCATCGCGTGGCGCGTTCGAAGGTGGCTGCGCGACACAGAACGACAAGGCTTGGCTCAAAGGCCATTGCCGATTATGCGGAAGAAGTCATTGAAGAGAATGTTCGAAATGGAAATATCCTTGATGAATAATTACGAGGAGGATGCGTGTATATGACAATCAATGAATACCAGCAGCTTGCAATGACAACGCTGAACCCTGAATTGAAAGAAAAGGATGTTCTGATCAATGGTGTGATGGGTCTGTGCGGAGAGGCAGGGGAGGCCATCGACATTGTCAAGAAGCATCTGGCGCAGGGGCATGAGCTGGACCGTGATGCGCTGATTAAAGAGCTTGGCGATGTGGCGTGGTATCTCGCAGAGACCGCATATGCGCTGGGCGTGCCGCTGGAAGATGTTCTGCAGCGCAATATTGACAAGCTGAAAGCGCGTTATCCCGAGGGGTTTGAGAAAAAACGATCTCTGAATCGTACTGAGTAAGGAGGGCGCATGATGGAGAATGCAGCCTGCATCACACGTGCTGCAAAAGATGATATTGATGATATCTTCGCTCTGTATCGCTCTTTGATTCATATGCCTTACAGCACATGGAACGAGCACTATCCCACGCTAGAAATGGTTGAGGAGGACGTGCAGTCTCATAAGGTACTGATCATGAGAGATGAATGCCATACGCTTATATCAGCCGTTTCGATCCGGTATGAGTTTGAGTTCAGTGATGCTGCAGCATGGTATCGGGATGTCCGGAAATGGGCAATGCTCTCACGTCTGGGCGTTCATGCGGATTATCAGAGGAGGGGGATTGCCAGAAAAATGATCCTTGCCTCGATGGAAGAAGCATGCGCTGACGGCTGTGACGCTGTGCAGTTTCTGGTGTCCAAGGAGAACCCGATCGCGCAGAGGGCCTATGCTCCGCTGGGCTTTGAGATTTGCGGAGAGGCAGAGCTCTTCGAAGCGGGAAGAATATGGCTTTGCTATCAAAAACGGTTGTGAGCTTGCCCGCGGAGCGATTTCGTGGTATACTGACCTATATTGTTTTTCTGGAGAAATATACCCATGCATATGAGAACGAAGAAATGGGCCCGCCCTGAACTGGCGGTCTGCCCGTATTTCACGGATGATGCTGAGCGCTATCGCGGTCACTGGCGCGAGTCTTTTGACTCAGATCAGCCTCTGTATCTGGAGCTTGGCTGCGGCAAGGGCGTGTCGACTGCTGCGATGGTATATGACCGTCGTGACGTCAATTTCGTCGTGATGGACATCACATGCAATGTTCTTGGCGATACGCGCCGCAATATTGCCGCCGCATTTGGCGAGGAGCCTGTCAGCAATGTCATGATTGCGAGGTATAATATTGAGGATATTCGCAAGGTCTTTGCGACGGAGGACAGGATCGAGCGGATCTATATCAATTTTTGCAATCCGTGGACCAAGCGGCCCAAGTATGCAAAACGCAGGCTGACGCATCCAAGGCAGCTGATGCAGTACCGTGATTTTCTGGTCGATGGCGGCGAGATCTGGTTTAAGACGGATGACATTTCGCTGTTTACGGAGTCGCTGCCGTATTTCAAGGCATGCGGCTTTGAGCTTTGCTATCTGCTCAATGACCTGCATGCTGCAGGCTTTACGCCGAACTATATCAGCGAACATGAGAAGAAATTCACAGATCTTGGTGTACCGATCAAGTTTGTGATCTTCAGAAAAATGCCCGGCGAGGTGGAGATTGATCCCGTTCGCTGGGTGATGCCCGGCGCGTTTGCGAAGCTTCGCCTGGCGGATGAATGCGGCGATGAGACTGAAGACGGTGATGAATAAACGATACAGCAGATAAGGGTGACGGCGATGTTTGGCATTATCGACAATCCTACGTCCGGCAAGGGCAGGAGCGATGCACTGATTGAGAAGGTCACTGCGATGATCAGCGAGCGCGGAGCAGAATGGCGCATGTTCGAGACGGAATGCGTCAATGACGGCGCGCGCCAGGCGCAGCTTGCGATTGATGCGGGATGCGACAGCATTGTGTGCATCGGCGGCGACGGCACGCTCTCTGAGGTGGTGTCCGTGCTTGCCGGGAAGGATGTGACGCTCTACATTGTTCCGCATGGGACGGGTAATGACTTTGCGCGCGCCTATCATGTGACCGGCGACCCTGCGCAGGCCTTCGCGGCGCAGCTTGACGGCGAGCCGCAGAGGATTGATCTGGGCAGCGTGAACGGTAAGCCGTTCCTCAATGTATCCGGCACGGGATTTGACGTCGATGTGCTGAAAAAGACAGAGGAGCTCAAGTCTGTTTATCCCGGCGGCAAGGCATACCGCAAGGCTGTGCTTTCCGTGCTCAGCCAGTATCAGCCGAAGGAGATTGAGATCGCTATTGACGGCGGTGCGCCGCAGCACAAGCGCGTGACCATTGTCGAAGTGGCGAACGGTCAGTATTTTGGCGGAGGAATGCAGGTTGCTCCGGGCGCAAGGTATGACGACGCCGTATTTGATGTCGTGGAGATCAAACCGGTGAAGTCGTGGATGATTCCGTTCCTGCTTCCGCTGTTCATCCTTGGCATCCATGTGTACATCCCGATTGTGAAGGTGACAAAGGCCAAGCGCCTGACCATTACAGCCGAGAATATGACCATCAACATTGATGGAAGACTTGAGGAGATGAAGCGGGCGGAGTATGAAATCCTTCCCGGCGCGCTTCGTGTCATGAAACCGAAGAAATAAGCAAAGAACAGTGCAGCGAAGGTGCTGCACTGTTTTTGTATACGGACAAAAGTGAGAATATTTTGCAGAACAGGGAAGAATTTCCACCATATATGCGTCAGATATGTGAATGGGATCCGCATAAGGGGCGGTTCTCATTGCCCTTCGTGCAGAGACTGTTCTGTGAGGGGGACTGACGCATACAAAAGG
The DNA here is from genome assembly GCA_017938795.1 of Clostridia bacterium. Taxonomy (GTDB): domain Bacteria; phylum Bacillota; class Clostridia; order Christensenellales; family Aristaeellaceae; genus Ventricola. The sequence goes on along the minus strand of JAGBAV010000043.1, from coordinate 4,448 downwards.
AGAGTCATGATATGAAGAGATGGATTTGCTTGCTGCTGGCTGCGCTGCTGATTTCCTCTGCGGCATGCCTCGCCGCCGGAGAGAGCCTGTATGTGGATAACCGGGAAACGGATAAGGTTTATCCGGAGAGGCTGAATATGCGGGATGAGCCATCGAAGGAAGGTGGTCTGATTGGTCTGTACTATACAGGCACACAGGCCAGCGTTCTTGAGCAGGACGGGGAATACTGCAAGGTCGAGATTGCCGGGGTTACAGGCTATATGGCCAGTGAATTCCTGATCACGCTGGACGAGGCAAAGGCCAGATATGGCGACGAAGCCGCTTTCCTGACCGGGCGTGACGCACAGGTGGATCTGGGAGGGCTTTGGAAGACGCAGCAGAGCCTGACCGATACCATGGGCGATGAGGCAAAGACGCTGACGACACTCAGGAGCGGCGACCGCGTTGAACTCTTTGGCATCGTCGGCGACTGGGCATATGTTGCTGTGAAGGATGGGGCGGAAGTGGTCCGCGGATACCTGCCGCTGGAGACGCTGGTGGATGTTGATGACAGGAGGGTCCTCATCGTCGCCGGGAAGAAGGCGGACAGCCAGACCAACCTCTATCTCCAGCCGACGGATCAGTCGAAGGTGCTGATGGCACTTAAGAACGGAACAAGCTGTCTGAGTGTCTTTGGTCGTACGGTTGGCCAATGGCGTAAGGTGCGTGTTGGCGGCGTGACCGGCTGGATCCGCTACACGCAGACAGAGAATCTCTATGAGCTTGGCGATCAGGCTCGCAGCGTCGTGCCGTATTATCCGCTGGTCATGCAGACGAAATCGGATGCGCTGCTTTACAGTGTAATGGACAGTATGGATGCGCCGTATATGACCCTTGGCAAGGATATGAAGCTCGAAGTGCTGGCCGAGCTTGAGGATTGGGTATATGTCCGTACGCTCGACGGCGGCGCGGGTGATCATGACAGCGGTGATTACGGCTATATGCGCCTTGATGATCTTATCCTGACGTCTTCTGCTTCTGTGTATGGCGTTGCGCAGGTGGATTGTTCCGATCTGCCGGCGATGCTCTATGCCGAGCCGGACGGTGAGAGTGCGCTGCTTGGCGCGCTGTGCTGCGGCGCACAGGTGTATATTTCCTCGTTTACGCAGACGGACTATATCTGTGTGACGCTGGGCGGCATGGATGCGTATATCCGCAAGGACAGCGTGCGTATTCTCAGCGCGCCGGATGATGCGCTTTCGGAGCGCATTCCTCAGCGCGCGACGGTACAGCTTGCAGGCGCGCTGCGCACGAATCCGGACGATGGTGCGGAGGAGACAGGGACGGTTGAGGCTGGTGAGCGCGTGTATATGCTGGGCAAGACGGGCGAGTGGGCTTATGTCCTTGCTGCGGACAAGCCTGTGCTGAGCTTTGATGAGACGCAGCAGGAACGCATGGGCTTTATCCGGATTGATGCGCTCAACGCACCGGCGAGCACGCTGCATCTGACGGCGTCCGCCAATGCGGATAAGGTGAATCTGCGTGAGGCGCCGAACAAGAACGGGGCGATCATCGGCAAGGTGAAGCGGGGCGAGCGGCTGCATGTGACCGACTATGGCACGCAGTGGACCGGGATCGTCTGCCCCGACGGCAAGCGCGGCTATGTGATGACGGAGTATCTGGTTTTCGATTGATCTGATGCGGAAGATCATAGGGGATGGAGCGGCGCTGCATGCTGCTCCATCCTCTGTTTGAATCATGGGGGAAGTGCAAAGGGGCCTTGCCGACAGCGCAGCTTTCTTGGGGCTGCAAGATGATTCGGAGACGGAAGCGGGCGCAATCTGCTGTTCGCCTCAATGAACAGCAGAGGATGGACATTCAAAAACGGTTTCGTGAAAATCGTCATTGCTGGAGAATATTCCGCTGTACTTTGGTGAATATGGAGGTAAAGCGGCTCCATTGTCCATCCGATGGCGTTGTCTGCTGCTCGTCAAATAAGATAAAAAAGCGGTGCAGATTCTGTTTGGAGGGCGATTGGGAGATATGCGAAACGCTTGCATGAATGCTGCGATTTCCTTATAATATTGGCGCGAACAGAGATTCGCGGAGGATAAGCACATACGCCTGAAAGGAGTGCAGTAGATTTGAAGCAATTCAGTTATGTTCTTACCAGCGATCATGCGATGCACGGAAAGCCGGCGGCAGGTCTTGCTAAAGAGGCGGCGAGGTTCAGCAGCCGCATCAGATTGCTGGGGGATATGAAGGCGGCGGAGCTGACGGACGTCCATGATGTCCTGATGCTCGATATGCGCTGCGGTGACAGCGTGACGGTCTGGGTCGATGGCAGCGATGAGGAGGATGCTGTCGCCGCGCTGCAGAATTACTTTGTCGCCAATATGTAAATAGGATATTCAAGAAGGGAACGCCTTATCCGGGCGTTCCCTTCTCTGTTATGCGGGTGATCAGCGGATCACTTTTTCTTTTTCTGTGCGGGCAGACCGAATGTCATGAATTCACACTCAAGGCGGCCGTTGTAGAAGCGGCGCTTCCTGTCTGCGCGGCGGCCGAAGCAGCGCTCGAAGCCGGGGTGGGAGGTGATCGCGGAGAGTGTCCAGCCGGGATGACGGCGCAGCAGCTGACCCATCTGCTGATACAGCGTTTCGCATTCCCTGCGGTCGCTCAGGCGCTCACCGTAAGGCGGATTGCACAGGAAGGCGCCGCGCTCCCCGGTGCGCACGCAGTCCCTGGCATCAGCAACGGTGAATTCCACACGACCGGCAAGGCCTGCCTGATGCAGATGGCGGCGCGCAAGCTCGATGGCCTGAGGGTCGATATCCGAGCCGGAGATCCCTTCGATCAGCGAGGGATCGAACTGCGCCTTTGCTTCCTCCCGGATGACGCGGAATGCCCCTTCCGGCATACCGCGCCAGCTCTCCAGCGCAAACTCGCGCGTGAGGCCGGGGGCGCGGTTCGCCTGCCGCATTGCTGCCTCGATCATCAGCGTACCCGTGCCGCACATCGGGTCATGCAGCGGCATGCCCGGACGCCACGGGCTGAGGGAGACCAGCGCAGCGGCGAGCGTCTCGCGCAGCGGCGCTTCGCCGTTCCAGGTGCGGTACCCGCGGCGGTTGAGCGCGGTGCCGCTGGCGTCGAGGGTCAGCTGGGCGATATCGCCGTGCAGGGAGACGTCAATGGAAACGGTCTCGTCCGTCTCCTCGAACCAGCTGACGCGGTATTTTTCCTTCAGCCGCTCGACAATGGCCTTTTTGGTGATTGCCTGACAGTCGCGCACGCTCATCAGCTGGCTGCGCGCGCATTTGCCGTTGACGGGGAAGCGGGTGTGCACGCCAATAAAGCTCTCCCACGGGAGCGCGCGCACGCCCTCAAAGAGCTCCTCAAAGCTGCGGGCCTCAAACCGCCCGACAACCAGAAGCACACGGTCGGCGCAGCGCAGCCAGAGGTTGGCGCGCATAGCGTCTTCGACAGTACCTGTAAAGCGCGCGCCGCCGTTTTCGGCCTTCGCGGGAATCCCGAGCCGGTCAAGCTCGCGCGCGACAACGCCCTCCAGCCCGAAGGCTGCAGTTGCGATCCATTCATATTGAGTCTGCATGATGAACCTCCATGTTCCGATGCTGTCAGACAGTATACCAGCCAAATAACGGCGAGTCAAATGTATTTTTCTTCACAAAATCTTCAAAAACAGGAAGAATGAGAAACTTGGGGTCTGTTCAAAAGCGGAAAATATGCTATACTATACATTGTCCAACATTACGAGCTGCGCAGCCCTTACGGCAGCGCATCCCAAACACATAAGGAGTGATTGATATGGCTCTTGTTACTACGACCGAGATGTTCAAGAAGGCTTATCACGGCGGCTACGCTGTTGGCGCTTTCAACGTCAATAACATGGAGATCGTTCAGGGCATCACCGAGGCTTGCCGCGAGGAGAAGGCCCCGGTTATCCTGCAGGTTTCCAAGGGCGCGCGTGCCTATGCCAACCACACCTATCTGGTGAAGCTGGTTGAGGCTGCCGTTCTCGAGTGCCCGGAGATCCCGGTTGCCCTGCATCTGGATCACGGCGACAGCTTCGAGACCTGTAAGTCCTGCATCGACGGCGGCTTCACTTCCGTCATGATCGACGCTTCCTCCAAGCCCTTCGAAGAGAACATCGCGATCACCCGCAGGGTCGTCGAGTACGCTCACGATCACGGCGTTGTGGTCGAGGCTGAGCTTGGCGCTCTGGCCGGCGTTGAGGACGAGGTCAGCGTTGATGCCGACAAGGCTCACTACACCCGTCCGGAGGAGGTCGAGGAGTTCGTCGCCCGCACCGGCTGTGACTCCCTGGCCATCGCTATCGGCACCTCTCACGGCGCTTACAAGTTCAAGCCGGGCACCAACCCGCAGCTCCGCTTCGACATCCTCGAGGAGATCGTCAAGAAGCTGCCGGAGTTCCCGATCGTTCTGCATGG
>JAGBAV010000042.1 GCA_017938795.1 Clostridia bacterium | reverse complement strand
CCATAGATTACCTGTCTTCTGTACTTTGGTGCAAACACAATGTGGTATTTACAATTCCATTTTGAATGTGATAAACTCTTGATGTCTTTCATGACAAAAATCCTCCTTTGCTTTGGATGCGGTTGGCAGACCTTATCCTTATTATAGCAAAGGAGGATTTTTCTTTTATCTAAAGATTCTTTTTCCACCAGCTGAGCTGGTGGATTTATTGCGCTAAAGCTCCATCAGAAAAGGCCGGAGCAAAACGCTCCGGCCTTCTGTATTCTGCATGCCGCTTCGCATCACTGCGCGAAGAGCACCGCCTGATCCTCGGGGGAAAGGATGCCGTCCTCCTTGAGGCCGTAATCCTTCTCGAACTTCTTGACATAATCCATCATGTTGTTGGTGTATTCGGTCTGCGTGGGCACCTTGGAGAAATAGCCCAGCTCATAGAGCTTCGTGCGCGCCTCAAGCACCTCCGGTCCCTTGCTGCCGGGCTTGAGTTCGTAATAGGCGACGGTGCTGCCGTCGGGCGCGGTGACGGTGACCGGCGCAGGCACGGTCTTGACCTTATAGCCCTTGCCCGCAGCCCAATCATGCGCATAGCTGCCCTCGGTCACGGTGAAGACGATATTGTCCGGGCAGCCGCTGAAGGCATCGCTCGCGATGCTGGTCACGCCGGCGGGAATGGTCACCGCGGTGAGCTTCTCACAGCCATAGAACGCATTCGTGCCGATCTTGGTCACGCTCTTCGGGATGTCGACGCTCTTGATCGCGCAGCTGATGAAGCAGCCCATCGGGATCTCCGGGATCGCGCAGCCCGGCGCAAATTTCACCGACGAGAGCTTCACATCACCGCTGAAACACTTTGAACCGATACTCTTGAGCGAAGCGGGCAGCGTAACGCTGGTCATCCTGTCGCACATCTCAAAGCAGGAGCCGCCGATGGTCTCCACGCCCTCCGGGATCTCCATCTGCTTCAGGTCGAAATTCTCCGCAAACGCCCGGTCGCCAAAGGTCGTCGGCGCGCCCTCAAACTCAAACTCCGTGACAGCGGCAATGGCAAAAGCACTGTTGCCGATGGTCTTGACAGAGGCCGGGATCACCACCTTGCCAAAGCTGCCGAGGGTGAAGAACTCGCCGCGGATCTCCTCCGTCGTATCCGGGAAGATGAGCTCCGTGCGCTGCCCTACCTCATTGAGCCAGACGAATATGGAGCCGTTGCCGATGATCCCCACCGGAACGCCGTCAATCTCCTCCGGGAATTCGAGCTTCTTGATGCGCTCCGCGCCCATATAACCAGTCAGCTGCATCTTACCGCCGGCGCTCTTGTACTTCCACACGCCGTTGTCCCTGTCCGCAGCCGCGCACACGCACAGGCTGATCATCATCAGGCAGAGCCACGCGGCAATCCATCTCTTCTTCATGTGATCCTCTCCTTCCAGATAGATATGGTGCATTGCACTCAAACTGTATTGATTATAGCATGATTTGCCGATTATGGCTACAGGCTGTTATTCCTTCGCCGTGCGCAGCAGGTACTTCCCGGGATGGAGCACGGCGCGCAGCAGCATCGCAGCAGGCACGGAGCATGCGGCAACGACCGCCAGATACAGCGCGACATTCCTGATATACCAGAGGCTCGGGCGAACCTCGAGGAAGTCAAAGCCGAACAGCTCCACGAAGATCGCATGGATCAGGTAGAACTCCAGCGTCATCCCGCTCATGAAGGACAGCACAGGGTTGCCGATGCGCAGCTTCATCCCCAGCAGCAGCACGAAGCAGACGAACGCGCCGGCCGCGCCCGTCTGCGAAAGTACGCAGACAAACCGGCGCAGAACGCGATCCGCCAGCGAGGGCGACCACTCGCAGTAATAGCCGTATACGTTCTGCGCAAGCTCCGACGCCATATACAGCCCATACCCTGCCGCAGCGCACAGCAGCAGCAGCGGCAGCCATGCCCTCTTCGCCGCTGCCCGCAGCGCATGCCCATGCTTCGCCAGCAGCATGCCCAGCGGGAAGAACAGCACGGAATTATACCACCACTCGCCGGTCATGAAGACGTCGTTGTGGTCCGTCGCGCAGCCGGCGAGCACCCACAGGAGCGTCAGCGCGAATACGCCCGCCAGCGCTGCGCCGTCCCTGCGGATGAAGCGGTAGCAGACGTAAAACGCCAGATAGAGCACGGGCGTCGCGATCACATACCATGAATTGGGGTTCGCCTGCGGCACGCTGAGGATGTAGAGCAGGATCTGCTGCGCGCTCATCGCCTCGCCCATCGCAAGGCGTACGGCGATGTAAATCCACTCCACCGCATAGAACGCCGCGACCACCGGCAGTACCCGCCGGCGGACAAAGCCCTTCAGGTAGTCCGGCTTGGCATGCACGCTCTTATAGAGCCCATAGCCTGAGCAGACCAGAAAGAACGCCACAAAGTAATACCCGATGGGCACGAAGAACTCCAGCCCCGGGATGATATAGCGCCTGTTGAGCCAGAAGGCGCAGGTCTTCTGCCCGGCGTGATGCAGCATGATGCACACCGCAAAGAACCCCTGCCAGAGCTTGCACTGGCGAAGGGACATACTCTCCTCGTTCCATTGGCCCGGCCCGTACATGCGCGCCCCCGCCAGCAGCAGGAGCAGCACAGCCGGGTAGGCCAGATATACCAGCTTATCCATCGTTCCTCCGTCTCCGCGCCCTGCGGCGCAGTCTCATCCGATAATCGTCAGTTCCTTGGGGGCATGCGTCAGCAGGCTGCAGCCCTGCGCCGTGACGACAACGAGATCCTCGATGCGCACGCCGAACCGCCCCGGCAGATATACGCCCGGCTCGACGGAGAAGCACATTCCCTCCTCCAGCGTCAGCCGCTCGCCGACCACATCAAACGGCGCCTCATGGCAATCGATGCCGATGCCGTGGCTCGTCCTGTGCGGGAAGTATGCGCCGTAGCCCGCGCGGTCGATCACCCGGCAGGCGGCGGCATGGACGTCCGAGAGCAGCGCGCCCGGCTTCACAGCGGCGATGCCGGCGAGGTTCGCCTCCAGCACGGTCTCATAGACGCGCCGCTGCTCATCGCTGCATGCGCCAAGGAACACGCAGCGCGTCATGTCGCTGTGATAGCCGCCGATGCGCTTGCCGATATCCACCCATGCCGTATCTCCATGCGCGATGCGGTATGCGCCGGGGTCGTGATGGGGCTCCGCCGTGCCCGGGCCGAAGGAAACCATCGGGTCGCCCGCAATGCGCCCCGCGCCGCTCTCCAGAAACAGATCGGAAAACACCGCGCCGAACTCCAGCTCGTTCATCCCGGGCCTGAGCTGCGGGAACGCACGGATGAACACATCGTCCGTCACGGCGCTCGCATGACGCAGCAGCTCAATCTCGCCCGGGGTCTTGATCATGCGCGCCTCCTCCACGCAGGAGGAGATCTGCAGGCGCACATCCGGCCGTCTGCGCATCAGCGGCAGCAGGAAGCGGCCGGGGATATCGCCGTCCACGCCCGTCTCCCCGCTCTCCAGCAGATCGCTCAGCCGGTCGATCGTCACGCCGGTATCGGCATAGACCGTGACCTCGCATCCCTCCGGCTCGATCACCGCGAGCACATAGCACAGCATCCTGCAGCGCTCCTTTGTGATGATCAGCGCGTCAAGGCGCTCCATCGGATTGCACCAGAGCCCCGTGAGGTAATAAATCGACTGCGGCTGCGTGACGATCACCTGCTCAAGGCCATGCGCCCGCATCCGCTCGCGCACGCGCGCAAGCCTGTCCATGATCATATCCTCATCCCCCTTTGGGAGGATTATACCACAGCGCGCGCAGCCGGTCAGCCATATGCCGCAGAATTCTTTCCGCAATATGCAGGCTGAGCTGTCGCACGCCCCTTCCGCCGCGACGGTATCGCGCATTATTTGTCAAAGCGGCGCAGGCTGCTCGACAAAGGCCGCGCGCGGATGGTATAATCATTCTGTTGATTCTCCCGGTTTTGGAGGCTTATCGCCTATGAATATACGATCCGCTCATTCCCGCTGCGTCCTGCGGACTGCGGCGATCCTGACGGCGCTGTTTTTCTTTGCGGCGTACGGCTACCGCAGCCTGTCGCTGAGCTTCTCTGCGGACGCCATGCTGCTCAACGAGACATCCGATACCGCCTATCAGATCACGCTGGGCCGCTTCCTGCAGCCCGTGTACTGGCGTCTGCGCGGCGCGGTTACTGCACCGATGACCATCGCGCTGTTCTCCTGCGTGTTCCTGATCGCCTCGGCGTGGCTCGTCTGCCTGCTCCTTGATCTGCACGGCACGGGCCGCATCGCGCTCGTCTGCGGCGTGCTGACGCTCAACGAGACCCTCGCCCTCGCCTCCGCAACCTACCTGCCGTGGATGGATGTCTACGCGCTGGCGCTGCTGCTGAATGTGGCGGGCGTCTGTCTGTATGTCCATGCGCGCGGCGGGCTTGTCTGGGGCGCGGTCTGCATGGCGCTGTCGATGGGGCTCTACCCCGCGTATCTGCCTGTCGCCCCGACGCTTGTCATCCTCCTGCTGATGAAGCAGCTCGCTCAGGGCGAGCCCACGGCGCGCATCTGGAGGCAGGGGCTCGGCGCGTGCGCCATGCTCGTCGTTTCCCTTCTGCTGTATTATCTGGCGCTGCAGGCCGTGCTGGGCGTCAGCAGCCTGCCCGCCTCCGGCGACTATAACGGCGTGGGCAGCGCCTCCCTGCCGCCGCTGCGCGAGCTCCCGGGGATGCTGGTCAGGACCTATCTCTCCCCGCTGATCATGCTCTTTGCGCTCTGGGGCGAGCCGGCGATGACGTGGCATATCTCCACGATTCCCGCCCCGCTCAACATCCTGTGCATCGGCGCCGGGCTGATCGCGCTGGCGCTGGCGCTGCGCGGCAGGCGCGCTGGCGCGAAGCTGACCGCGCTCTTCCTCATCCTCGTCCTGCCGCTGAGCGTCAATTTCGTTCAGTTCATCGCCAAAGGCCTGTCCAACGGCCTGACGATCTACGCCTTCAATCTCCTCTGGCTGATTCCCGTCATGCTGCTGCACATAGTCAAGGGGCGCTGCGCGGCGGTGGTGCGCATCGGCTGCGCCGCGCTGTGCGCTATCTTCCTGCTGAATGTGCGCACGGCCAACCAGATGGCGGTCAAGCGCGACCTCGAGTTCTCCTCCACAGCGTCCGTCATGACGCGCCTCCTCGACCGCGCGGAGGCGGAGCAGGGCTATCTCCCCGGGGAGACGCCGGTGGTGATCATCGGCTATCTGCCCGCCTCCCTGCTGGCGATGGAGCGGCCCGGGTTTGAGACCGTCGCCGCCGCGCAGGGCATGCGCTATACCTATGCCGCCTCGTATGAGACCTCGACCTACTGGTATCTGCAGATGGCGATGGGCGAGCGCATCAACCTTGTCCCGCATGAGGAGCGCAGGGCGCTCACCCCAGCCGCGCTGGAAGCCGGCCTGACCACCTACCCGGACGAGGGCTGCTGCCGCATGATCGACGGGCGGCTGTATATCCGCATCAACTGACCGTAAGGAGCGCCGATATGATCAAACGATTTCCCGTCCCCTTCGGGCATGACCGCAGGGGCGCAGCCCATCTCCTGCTGACGGCGCTGGGCGTCTTCTTCATCGCGCACGCCTTCTGCTTCTTCAATCTCACCTATTCCGGCCCCGGCGTGATGCTCAACGCGCAGAAGGGGCTCTATGCCCAGCTGGAGGGCGGGCTGTATCTGCAGCCGTTCTACTTCGCCCTGCGCGGCGGCATTGCCTCTCCGCTGATGACCGGCATGCTCTGCGCGCTGTATCTGGCGGCGGCGCTGCTGCTGCTTGGCGATCTGCTCTGCCTGCGCGGCGCGCAGCTCTATGCCCTCTGCGCCGTCTTCTGTGCGCATCCCTCGCTGACCTCGCTCTTCGCCTCGTCGCTGCATACGGCGGATGCCCATCTGCTCGCCCTGCCGCTGGTCTGCGCGGGGCTGTGGTGCTGCCGCAGGCTCCGCTTTGGCTTTGCCCCCGGCGCGGCGCTCATCGCTGCCGCCATGGCGGCGGACTCCAGCGCCTTTTCGCTGGCGGCGGGTCTTACGCTGCTCGCGATTCTGCAGGCGCTGATGAGCGGGGAGCGCCCCCGCCCCGCGGCCTCCTTCGCCGCTGCGCTGGCGGCGGGCGCGGCGCTCTATGGCGCGGGCTTTGCCGTGCTGCTGCGCATCGCCGGGCTGGACGGCACCGCCTCGCTGCAGATGAGCGGCGGGCTCATCGGGCTCTGGCTGTATCCCCTCTCGACGCTCTTCGCCCCGCTGACGGCGTATCCCCGCGTCGGTATCCTGCTGCGCATGCTGCTCATGCTTGCCGCCTGCCTCGCTCTGCTGCGCGCTGCGCGCCGCATGACGCCCGGGCGGGCGGCTGCCGCCGTGCTGTGCGCGCTGCTGCTGCCTGCGGCGGTCAGCCTGCCCATCTTCAGCGCGGAGCCTGCCGGGCAGCTGCGCCCCGCGTATGCGCTGCTTGATGTGCTGGTCGTGCTGCTGCTCCTGCAGGGCAGCGTCCGCCTCTCCGTCCGCCGGGCGGCTGCGGGCGCGATCGCCGTGCTCTGCCTCGGCTGCACGATCTTCTCCAATCAGGTCTATCTGAAGAAGTGCCTTGAGTTCGAGGCCACGCTCTCGGTGATGACGCGCGTGCTCGACCGCGCAGAGGATACCCCGGGCTACCAGCCAGGCGCCACCCCCGCTGCGATCATCGGCACCCCGCAGGACGCGGCCGTTACCGCCGGGCTGCAGGGCTTTGAGCATCTGAAAGCGCTGGACGCCGCCGCCGCAGACAGCGCGCTCGCCTCGCAGGAGGATATGGCATGGTACCTGTGGGAGATTCTCGGCTATCCGATCAATCTGGTCAGTGATTATGAGCGCGAACAGCTCGCCGCAAGCGACGCCGTGCAGGCCATGCCGGTCTATCCGGCGCAGGGCTGCTGCGCGTTTATCGGCGATACGCTCGTCATCCACCTCGCAGAATAACCCCATCAACAGCAAAACAGCACGGAGCGCCATGACGGCATTCCGTGCTGTTATTTTGTATGAATCATTCTGCGGAACGCCCGCCTGCGCGAACGCAGCATATCTGCGCCCCCGTGCGCCAGAGAAACACCATTCTGCAAACATTGTCGGCAGCGGGGGGCGGGCTCAGCCCGCCTGCCACCACGCGCGCGGAATCTCGTCGCGGTCGAGGAAGCAGTTGATCTCATGGGCAAGCACGCGCTCGGTCACGCGGTAGAGCTCGCGGCAGTCGCACAGGATGCAGGCCGCATCGCCCAGCTGCCCGCGCACGGCAGCGCCGGTCTCATAGTAGCCCTCGGTCAGCTTCACGAAATGCTCGGAGACATGCGGCTCCTTCGCATTGTAATGACGGTACTGGATGGACTGCTTGTGCGTGCCGTCGGGCATCACGACGGTGAAATACGACGGCGTATCCGCCAGCCGCTCGGGCACGTCGAGGTACTCTTCCACGGCATGAATGAAGGTATTGCGCGCATGCGTCACGCCGATGAGCAGCACCTTCGCCCCGGTCGTATACAGGCGGCCCCAGCAGCCCTCCGGCGCGCAGGGGGTGAGCACATTCTCCTCCCCGGCGATATACGCCGCCGCGCCCTCGCCGTATGCCGCGACGCTGTGCGTGGGATGCAGCGAGCGCACCACGCCCGGCCGCTTCATGAACAGATTCGGCAGAATGCCGACGCAGGCCGGCTCCGTCGCCGGGTCATAGACGCTGTAGCTGTCGTTCATCTGGGCCCATGTGTGCGTGGGCAGCAGCAGGAGACCCGGCGCAAAATACGCCATCAGCGCGTCCAGCACCGTATCCGCGCCGCCCTCGACGGGGCCGATGGCCTTCATCGAGGAATGGATCATCACGGTATCCGTCGGCTGCAGGCCCATATCGCGCAGCTGCGCGATCAGCATATCTCTGGTGTACATCGTTCCTCCGATCATGCCTTCGCTCCGCGGGCAAAGACCGTCCTCTTCCAGAAATCCATCATCGGGCCGAACATCAGCGCGGCGATGATCGTGCCCTCGCGCAGCGTCCATTCCACGCCGAAGATCAGGCTGATGGCCACGCTGATCAGCACCAGAACGACGTCGATCTTCTGACGCAGCTTGCCCATGGTCGTGCCCATGCGGTCGGCGAGCAGCTGGATGCAGCCCTCCATGGGCGTGCGCATCAGGCGCGTCTCCAGCACGAGCGTGCAGCCGAACGCGCTGACGGCAAAGGCCAGCACGCACACGACAAGGCGAACCGGATACAGGCCGAAGGACACGCCGCCCAGCACCGTATACAGGAAGAAATTGAGCACAGAGCCGCCCAGCGTGATGTAGAGCAGCTGCAGCAGCTCCGTCTTGCGGAAGTTCTTCTTCTCGATGGCGATCTGGCCAAGGAAGAAGCTGCCGTGGAAGAGCATGGAGAATGTGCCGACCTTCATGCCGATGAGCGTGGCGATCGAGGTGATCGCCGCATCGACCGGCAGCACGCCGATGCCCGCCTTGATGGCGAAGGCCACGGACGCGTACACGAGCAGGATGCCGAGAATGGTATGCAGGATCTTCTTTGTCATAGGTGCGCTTCCTTTCGCTGTTCTGATTGGTCTCATCTTATCATATTACGGCGGCGAACGCCAGCCCGGCTGGTACATCCGCACGCATGATGGACGGCAGAGAAACAGCCGCCGGGCCTGCCGGCGGCTGTCATCGCGCATCATCGCAGCTCACAGGCTGAGCTTGTCCCACTCCGCCTCGATCGCCTCGATGGTCTCCGGGTCGGCGATCTCGGTCGCCTTCAGCCCGTTCTCCTTCTGGAATCTGGCGACGGCCTTGCCCGTCAGCGCGCCGAAGGTGCCGCTCCTGATGTTGCCGGAGTAGTAGCCGAGGTCGCGCAGCATCTCCTGCAGGCGGATGACCTCCTCGCAGGGCTTCATATCCTGATAGAGCGTGCCCTCCCAGAAGAAGCGCTCAGTCTCCACGCCGCCGCACAGCTCGCAGGTATGCTCGCGCGTGCCCTTCTTCGCTCCGCTGGGCTCGCTGGTGATCTCCCATTCGCTGTAGACGTGCTCCAGCTTGGGGATCTGGCCCTTCTTCGTCGCGCCGCAGCGGGCGCATTCCATCACGCCGCTGCCGGCCTTCTTGCAGGTCGGCTCCTTGCCGGGGGTCGCGGTGTAGCTGGACCAGTCATGCCCGAGCTTGGGGATGGACTGGGTCTTCTTCTTGCCGCAGTCCACGCAGGTGGAGGCGTTGACGCCCTCCCTGGTGCAGGTCGGCTCCTTGGTGATGGTGTATTCGCCGTAATGATGGTCGGTCTTGTCGATGGAATAGGTGAGGTAATCACCGCAGAGATTGCAGGTGCCGTGCTTGAAGCCGTACTGCACACAGTTGGGCTCGTTGTCGATCACCCATTCGTCCACCTCATGCGGCAGGCGCTTGATTTCGCGCTGCTCCCAGTGGTCGCACAGCTGGCAGTAACGGAACTGCAGGCCGGTGTCGCGGCAGCTCGGCGCGCGCTTGGTCTGCCAGCCGCCGAAGCGGCATTCATGCGCATACGCCGTGGAGGCCAGCAGCACAGCAGCCATCAGCGCAAGCAGGAACACTCTTTTCTTCATCATCCGATTCTCCTCTCAGCCGCATGCTCCGCACGACGGCATCGTCATATTATAACATATTCTTCACGGTCTCTCAACCGTTGGCCGCATGATCCATGGCGCGGATATGCGCCAGCAGCTCGTCATAGCCGCCCTGCGGGTAGGCGGAGGTATCCGCGCCCACGGCGTTGATCAGGCAGGGCGTGAGCAGGAAGACCTGCATGCCCAGCGCGGCGGTCATCATGTCCTCCCCGACGTCGTTGCCGACCATCATGCACTCCTGCGGCGTGACGCCAAGCTCCTCCATGATCGCATGATAGTACGCGGGGTTCGGCTTACAGAAGCGGGAGTTGTCGTAGGTGGTCACCAGCTCAAAGTCGGATGCATCCAGCCCGGCCCAGCGGATGCGCGCATAGGTTGCCGCCTTCGGGAAGAACGGATTGGTCGCCAGCACAAGGCGATAGCCCTTCTCCTTCAGCAGGCGGATTACCTGCGCCGCGCGCTCATCATAGCCGCAGCTGACCCTCGCCTGCTCAAACTCATTGCGGTAGAAATCGTCAAAGATCGCCTTGTCGCCAAGCGCCGCCTCACCGAAATCACGGGCGAAGCTGCGCCAGAACGCCTCCTCATTGAGGCAGCTCCCGTCGTTGCGCACCATCGCGGTGATGCCGTGCATCAGCGCCGCCATCATCTTCTCCGGCACATAGCCATGCGGCGCAGCCTTCGCGATCAGCAGCGAAGAATAGCTCCTGACAAATGCATCCTGATCCATCGGCAGGAGCGTTCCATCCAGATCAAAGAGAACCGTCGTCAGTCCCATCGTGTGTTTCCTTTCCCCGTCGCCGCCCGGCGCACAAAAACCCAGTATGCAGATACAGTATAGCAACTCATGAACAAAACATCAAGAGCGAAGCGCACAGCGGTCATATCATCATTTGACAAGAACACGCAGATAATGGTAAAATACGATATTCGATACTGATTGCAGAAGGGAGCGATGGTCTGTGAAGATGGATCCCCGCTGCGCCATCATCGCCGAAAAATGCGAACGCTACGGCAGCCTCGTCACAAGCGTGACGGAGGGCGTCATTGCACGCGTGCTCCGCGAGGAGGGCGCGCCCTATACCCTGTGCATCACGGACTACAAGATCCTCTCCGCTGTCGCCGCCGCGATGGACAGCACGGTCAGCATGACGGAGATCGCGCGGCAGCTGTGCCTGCATCCTTCCTCTGCGACGCGCCGCGTGCGCCATCTGGCTGAATGCGGCCTCGTCATCAAGGAGCAGGACGAGAACGACGACCGCCGCTATTTCCTCTCCCTCACCGGCGAGGGCGTCCGCCTGCTCGGCTGCATCGACAGCGCCCTGCTCGCCGGCACGGAGCGGATGTATGCCGCCATCACCGACGAGGAGCTGCAGGCTGTCTCTTCCTTCATGGATAAATGCGTCGGCTACCTCAGCGACGCGCTGGACAGGCAGCGCGGATAAACCTGCAAACCCTAACGCCCCGACCAGCTCACAGCGAGCGGCCGGGGCGTTTATTTATGCTTTGCGCCCGCCGCCAAGCAGCGTGCGCTGGCGGCTCAGTCTGCCGCGCAGGCGATCGGCAAAGGCCTGCGGCGCCTCCACCCGCACCAGCGGTCCGAAAGAGAGCACGCGGATGAGCAGCTCCGTCTCGTCCTCTGCGGCATACTGGATCGTGATGCGGTAGTGCATGTCATCGATGCGCTCCGTCTCCCTGCGGTAATGGGAGAAATGGAGCATCGCCCGCTCCATCGCATCACGCTCATCCACAAGCGTGAGCACGAGCTGCTCCGTCTGCGCCGGCGGCACCGGCACGGAAGGATCCGCCAGCCCGCCCGGCACGCAGAGCGTCATCCGGGAGAGATTGACCATCACCCGTCGTCCGTACGCGACGGCATGCAGACGGAACTTGTCATCCTTTTCCGAGTATTCCAGCCGGACAGGGCGGCAGTGCCATTCCTGCCGGACGCCGCGCCCCGTAAGGAACTCCACATGCAGCATCCGCCCCTCGCGCACAGCCTGCAGCGCCGCGCGGAAATGCGCAATATACGCCGGGTCGTCGTAGGGATCGCCGTCGCTGTAGCGGTCAAAGCAGACGAACATCTCCGGCGTGTAGAGCGGCTGCACGTCCTCCAGCCCGTCCTGCGGGACGCCGAACAGGCGGATACGCGGATCCAGCAGCAGCGCTTTCATGAACCGGCGCTCCAGCAGCGTCAGCGGGAGGCGCGGCGGATGGCGCAGGGGCGTGCCGCCCTGCGCGTCAAGCAGCGGCCATGTGCCGTCCTTAAGCGCCTGCGGGATTGCCGTCCCGCTCTCGCCGAAGGCCCTGCGCTGCACGATCTCCCGGATCTGGGCGTGGGTCACGCCGCCCTCCACGGCGAGGACGAGGATCTCCGCCACGGCGGCAAAGTAACTGCCGTATACCTCAGAGAACAGCATGCTCCCCGCCTCCTTCCCCATACAGGCGCTCCATCGCTGCCAGATCCTGCGCAAAGCGGCGCTCAAGCTCCGGATTGCTGCTCGTCAGCGACTCGATGCGCCCGGTGAATGTACGGATCCACGGCAGCAGCTCCAGCGCATCCACAACGTCGGCCGTAAAGCGCGTGCGCAGCGCGTCAATCGCCTCCACCTGCCCGCAGCGCCGCTCGCGCTCAAGGCGCTGGCGGATGAAGTCCTCCCCCTCCGCCGCGCAGATCACCATCTCCACATGCTCGGCTGCAGACGGCGCGGCGGTCTCGTCGGGATGCGCGCCCGTGGATGCGCCCCACATCCGCGCGGCAAACGCCTCGCCCGCCGCGCGCACCTTCTCATACGCCGCGACGGGCCCGCCGTCCTCCACGGAGAGGATGCCGTCAATGCGGCTGCAGGTGAAGCGCTTCCTGCGCACATCATAGCCATAGAGATATCGCCGGCCGCCCTGCACGCTCTCGCGGATGGACAGCGGCACAATGTACCGCTCCACCTGAGCGCCCCTGCGGGAGGAATGGACCGTCACCTTCGCCCCGCGCTGTCCGGCGATCAATTCAAGCAGCGCGAGCAGCACCTCGCTGTCCAGCGCATGCAGGATGTAATGATGCTTGAAGCAGAAGGGCGTCTCCTCCTGCGGCATGCGGGAGAGCAGGTAGCTGCCCGCCACGCCAAGCGGCGACGCCTCCGCATAGAAGGCCGCAGCATCGCGCCACGCAGCGAGGTCCTCCGTCTCCTGCGGGAGGCGGTAGGCCATGTCGCGCCCGCTCTTCTCCCCGCAGACGAGCCCCATGTCCATATACTCGCGCAGCTTCTTGCGCACGGTGGACTCATCCAGATCCTTCATCCCGGCGTCCGCCAGCGCGTCAAGCAGCGCGCGCAGGCTGTGCGCCTGCCCGTCGGCCAGAGTATCCAGCAGGAGGAAATGCAGCGTGATGTCGTTGTCCGTGAAAGACTTCGCACGGAAGGCCGCGTACAGCGGGTTCTGCGCCGCCTCGCGGCTGTCAATGGAGAGGAAGAACCGGCGGCCCGATGCATCCTGATGGAATCGCATATAGTCGTGCAGCCAGCTGTCAATCCTGCGCCGCTCGTTGTCATAGCTGCGCGCGGACTTCGCGTCGAACTCGCTGCGGCTGCGGAATCCGTACACATAGAACTGCCGCATGTACTCCCGGATGCGGTCAAAGCTCTTGATCAGCTCTTTATAGGCCATACGCCCCACTCCCCTCTGAATGCGCAGGGGCAGCGAATTCACGCTGCCCCGCGATATACGTCTGTTTATTCCGGCGCGCCGGTGCGCACGCTGCCCACGCCGAAGTACTGCGCGATGGCCTCGTTGGACCACGCCGCCGGGTCGTCGTGGATGGTGGGCCTGCCGGTGACGGTATACACGGACCACGGCGGCACGACCACATCGTCGCCCTCGCCCGCGGCCTCCAGCATGGCGAACTCATTCCTGATCTGCGCGATGTACGCCTGCTGCGAGCCGTCCAGCTGATCGCCCACCAGCTCGGCGTAATTCCCATGCTGCCCGCCGAGGAGGCAGACCGCCAGCGCGCACGCCGCCAGCGCAGCAAAGAGCGGCGCCTTCCCCTCAAGCCGCCTGCATACCCCGCCGCCCAGCCGGGCGAGGATCATCGCCAGCGCAAACGGCACAGCGAAAAACACATAGCAGTGATACATATTGATCACGCGGCCTGAGCCCGCGTTGCCGGCGGAATACATATGCGGGATGATCATCGCGCAGAGAATCAGATACCCGCCAAGCGCCGTCGCCCATACGGGCGGCAGGCCGCGCCGCACGCCGCCGAGCCGCCTGCACAGCGCCGGCGTCATCAGCAGGCAGAGGGACAGCAACGGCGTCCTGAGCAGGAAGCGCAGCAGGTAATACCCCGCGTCCCGCAGGGTGAGGCCCACGGCGGTCATCAGCCAGCCGATTCCGCCGCTGTGCGCGCCGTCCACCGCCATGCGCACCCTGTTGCCGGGGGCGAGCACGGAGAGCAGCAGCCCCGCGCCGATGGGGATGAGCATGAGCGCCGTGCGCACGGCAGCGCGCCGCTGCGCCGCAGCCCCCTGCGCGTCTCCGGCGGCATACGCCGCATAGCCCCGCTGCAGCGCCATCATCAGCAGCGCCGCGGCGGTCATCATCGCGGTGATATAGTTGTCCATGCCCAGCGCGAAGAGCAGCCCGCAGCAGGCAAGCGCATGCAGGCAAAGCCGCCCGCGCCCCGCGCCGCTCACGCTCATGCGGTCGCACAGCACCAGCGTGACCAGCGACACGGCCTGCGCGCCCGTATAGAACCACGCGCCGTTGAACCAGTACACGCCCTCCAGAAAATCCGGCAGATAGACCAGCATGCACGCGCTCAGCGCCAGATAGGCAGCCGAGGCGAAGCCCTTGTCAAGCCCCATGCGCCGGCAGAGCATATGCCGCATGAACACAAACCACGCCGCCAGATGCCCGAGAAGGAGAATAACGGCATGCCAGCCGTAATGCTCGATGGAGAAGACCGCCGGGTTGAGCGCCATGATCACAACGCCGGTGAACGTCCCCTGCCAGTCGCGCCATGTGCGCAGGGCATAGGACACGGCGTCCTTGATCACATGCAGCAGGCTGCCGGTCGCCTCCCACGTCGGATGCGTATAGAGCGAGAAGGTGAAATCATCCTTCACCGGGTGCGCGGCGGGCGCACCGAGGAAAAAGGGCAGCAGCACAAGCGCCCATATCAGCAAGGGAATGGCCTTATGAAGTCGCTTCATGCTCTGCCCTCTCCTGTTTCATTTCATGATCATGCCCCAGCCGGGGCGGGTGGCCGCTCAGCGGCCGTCCTTCATATCCACGCCGGTAAAGCCGGACGCTTCCAGATTCTCCAGAATGCTCCTGTCGTCCGCATCCTTGAGCAGCTGCTTGCGCATGCCGAGGCTGTGGCGCATGTCGGTCACCTTGCCCGGGCCGTTCACGCAGCCGCCCTCGCAGGCCATGCCCTCGATGATCGTCTCGTTGATCCTGCCCGCGCGCAGCATGGCGAGCGCCTTCTTGCACTCAGCCGCGCCGGAGCACTTGAGGCAGGAGACCGGCAGATCGAACTGCTCCTCCACCAGCACCTGCTGCACAGCGGCAGCCACGCCGCCGGAAACGGCGAAGTTCTTGCCGTAGACGGAGCCCTGCTGCACGCTCGCGGCGGCGACGGCCTCCGGGTCCACGCCCTTCGCCTCGAACATCGCGCGCAGCTCCTCGTAGGTGATCACATAGTCCGCGCCGACGAGCTCCGCCTCCTTGTAGCGCTTGACCTCGCTCTTCTTGGCGATGCACGGGCCGATGAAGGCGACCTTCGCACCGGGGTGACGCTGCTTGACAAAGCGCGCCATCGCGACCATCGGGGAGACGGTATGGCTGACCTTGTCCTTCAGCTGCGGGAAGTGCTTCATCACCAGATTGTAGAACGCCGGGCAGCAGCTGGTGGTCATATGCCCGCCCTCGCGGGCGACCTCCTTCGCCTCCTGCGCCTCATGGTAGGCGGTCGCGTCCGCGCCGAGGGCGACCTCCAGCGCGTCGGTGAAGCCCAGCATCGTCAGCGCGCGGATCATCTCGCCGACCGTCACGCCGCCGAACTGACCCTCGATGGACGGGGCGAAGCAGGCAAAGACCTCCTTGCCCTCGCGGATGTCGTCGATGACATCGGTGATCATCGAGATATCGGAGATCGCGCTGAACGGGCAGGCGACCGTGCAGCTGCCGCAGGAGATGCACTTATTGTAGTCGATGGACGCGCGGCGGTTCTTCTTATCCACGGAGATCGCGTCCACCGGGCAGGAGCGCACGCAGGGACGGCGCGCATCGGAGATCGCATTATACGGGCAGGCCTGCGCGCACATGCCGCACTCGCGGCACTTCTCCGGGTTGATGACCGCGCCCTGATGCGTCATGACGATCGCGTCAAAGCGGCAGGCCTCCATGCACTTCTGCGCCATGCAGTGCTGGCAGTTGCTGGTGACGGTATAGCGCTGCAGCGGGCAGCCCTCGCACGCGCTGTAGATGATGGAAATCGGCTCGTCCAGATGGTAGGTCTGCTTGCCGTCAAATGCGGTCACGCTGCCGCAGGCGCAGTCCACGCGGTTGCGCAGGATCTCGCGCTCGCGGTAGACGCAGCAGCGGTAGGTCGCCTGGCTGCCGTGCGGGATGATCTCCAGCGGGATCTGATCCTTATGCGCCTCCAGCGTGCCTTCATAGCAATATTTGGCCACAGCCACCAGCGTGCTGTGCTTGAAATCAATGCGGTTGCCGCTCATATGTATCCTCCTGTGTATCCATATCTATTCTGTCACCCGAAACAAATCCGGTATTATGCGCCGAATTCCTTCGCGCAGCGCGCGAGCATCTCGCGGATGGGCAGCTGATACGGGCAGCGCGTCTCGCACACGCCGCAGCCAATGCAGTCGCCCGCCTTCTTGGCGAAGGTCGCATAGCGGCTCCTCGCCCAGTCGCCAAGGCCGTAGCGCTTGAGGTAGCCCTCCATCAGGAAGACGCCGCTGATGTTGACGCCCGCCGTGCAGGGCTGGCAGTAATTGCAGCGGCGGCAGAACTGCGTGCCCAGCTCCGCGCGGACAGCCTCGATCTTCGCCAGCTCCTCCTCGCCAAGCGGGGAGGCGTCGTTCACCGCGGCGAGGTTCTGCTCGATCTCGCGCACATCGTACATGCCGGGGATGACCACGGAGACGTCCGGGTTCTGCATGATGAAGCGCAGCGCAAGCGCCGCATCCTCCAGCGCGCCGCCGGCCAGCGGCTTCATGCAGACAAAGCCCACGCCCTGCTCCGTGCAGCGGCGCATGAGCGCCTCGCCCTGCGTCTCCACGATGTTGTAGGGGAACATGATCGTCTCCACCCAGTCAAGCGAGAGCGCGCGCTCAAAGACCTGCTCAAGGTGCGCCGTCACGCCGATATGGCCGATCTTCCCAGCGGCCTTCGCCTCCATCAGGGCCTCCAGCGCGCCGCCCGGGGCGGTCACGGTGTCAAGATCCGCGAGAGAGGGATTGTGGATCTGATACAGCTCGATATGGTCCGTGCGCAGATTCTTCAGGCTCGTCTCAATGTCCGCCGCCATGGCCTCCTTCGTGCGGGCCATGGACTTGGTCGCCAGCACGAACCGGTCGCGCAGCCCCTCGAGCGCCTCGCCCAGATAGGCCTCGCTGACGGTGTAGCCGCGCGCGGTGTCGATATAGTTCACGCCCTCCTGCGCCATGCGCTCCATCAGCGCGCGGGTGGCCTTCGCGTCCACCTTCTGGATCGGGATGCCGCCAAAGCCCATGCGCGAAATGCGCAGCCCCGTCCTGCCAAGCGTCGTATATTCCATAAGATCGCTCTCCTTTGCTTTATGCTCACCGCAGCGCATGCGCGCCGCGTCCGTATTCCGTATCTTTCATTATAGCGTTTCTCGCCGCGCAATGCAATGCAGGCGCGCGTTTTTTCACGCAGGCATAATCCGGCGCAATCCGGACAGACTAGCAGCGAGCGAACGCTCATATCTTGATGATGGAGGGAAATGCCATGAACCAGACCATTCATTGCTCCGTGTCCACCTGCCGCCACCACAGCGCCAAGAACCTGTGCGAGCTGCAGGCCATCGACGTCAAGCCGAACTGCGACTGCCATTCCGGCAAGTGCGACGAGAGCATGTGCGGCTCCTACGCCAAGAAGTAAGCGCCCGGATTAAGGCGCGGCAGAAAACCGATGAAGCGGGAGAGGATGATCGTCATGGTCATCTTCTCCCGCTTTCCGTTTCCGGGTGCCTGCGCTATCGCCATAAGAAACAGGCCGGGCAGGCTGACCGCCCGTCCGGCTCTGTATGATTGATCGGTTATTCCTTCTCCCCGCCCATCGGCGCAGGGGAGCCTGTGATCTGCGCGAGGAACGCGCCGACGGCAAAGACCGTCACCGCCATCGCCCTGTACTGGAACCAGTAGTGATTGCCCGTCGCCCGGCTGGCGGCGGCGACCCATACAAACGGCAGCACGGCCGGAACCAGCATGAGCAGCGGCGGCCTGCGCAGCTGCCGCCTGAGCGCGCAGACGGCAAAGCGGCAGGCATAGAGCGCAAGCACCATGCAGAAGAGCAGCAGATTGCGCTTGCTCATCGTCATATCCATCACCAGCTGCACAGCCCTGCCGGGCGTGAACTCGGCATACTGCGCCTCGCCGGAGAGCCCCGTCCACGTGGAGAAGCGATCAAACGCGAGGCTGAACCACTTCGGATCCATGAAGAGCGCTGCAAGCAGCAGCCGGATCAGCCAGAAAAGCCCATACGCCGAAAGCCACGCCAGCACACACCGCCCCATCAGCGCCGCGCGCCGCCCCGCGCCCTCATCGCGCAGGAGCGCCAGCATGAACACCAGCGGGAAGCCCAGCGTCAGCAGCGGATAGGTATAGAAATCCACATACTGCGTGCACGCGCCCAGCACAAAGAAGAACGGCGCGATCACGCCGGCGCGCAGGGCGCGCGGCGTCAGGCACAGCGCGGCGAACGCGAGGAAGAAGCACGGCACATACTGCAGCTGGGACATCGCAACCGGCGCATTCATCGCGGCGACAGCGACGGCAAACGGAGCCGCAAGGCACAGCCCCGCATGGCGATACAGCGCCAGCAGCGCCGCGGCGAACAGCGCCATGAACACAATCGCCACCAGCCCGCGGATATCCTGATAATCCATGATGATCAGCAGCGGCCTGACGAACACGCGGAAGCCCTGCCAGTAATAGCTGTAGCTTCTGTTCGTCTCTCCGGTCTGCGCGGTCTCCTCGAGGGAGAGGATGAGGTCGTGGTGCGTCTCATCCCCGTATTCCCGGATCAGGTACGGATTGGAGAAGATGGTCAGCGGGTCATCGCCCGTGTTCATCGTCACGCTCGCCTGCAGAATCAGCGAATCCGTCCAGTTATCCAGCTGCGAGGAGCGGTCGTTATCATGAAAGGGCTGCGGGTAGACGCCCTCCTCCTTGAATTGCTTCACTGAGCTGAGCGCGTGCTCATTGATGTGCCGCTGCGCCCAGCCGCCGCCAAGGCCCGCAGCCCAGAGCAGGCCGCAGAAAACAGCTGTCAGCGCGACGGTCAGCGCGGCATACAGCCTCCATCCCCGCAGGCCGCCCAGCCTCCGCAGCATATTCCGATCCGACACTGTCATCACGCCCCTTTCCTCCTCATTATACACAACTCCTCCCCGCCAGACAAGGGACAACAGAAAGGGGGCCGTGCGCCTCTGCACAGCCCCCCTGATTCACGCCGTCCCGCCGGAAAAGCGGCTGATCGCCTCGTCCAGCAGCTGCGCGATGCGCGCAATCTGCGCGTCGTCAAGCCGCGTGCGGGCGCTGCCCTCGCCAAGCTCCCGCTCCAGTTCGCTCCGCTCATCCCATGTGCATGCCTCCGCGCAGGGATAGGCGAGCGACAGCTCCATCTCCGGGTTGGTGAAGAGCACGCGCCCGGTCACAAAGACGTTCACGCCGTTCTCCCGCAGGTAGCCGGCAAGGTTATGCACATGCGTCTTCACCTGCCGCATGGGATTGTAGCAATCCTCCTTCTCCTCGAGGCTGCCGTCCGGCAGGCGCCTGTAGCGGCGGAGTCTCTCGCTGTTTGGCCCGCCCTTGACCACGCCGCTGTAGTTCTTCACCTCGATGACATAGACGCCGCCGCGCGTCACCGTGATCAGGTCCGTCTCGCTGCGCCTGCCGTTATGCTCGATGAAGAGATTGGCAAAGACGTGGCCGTCCATGGGAAGCCCCGACGCCCAGCCAAGCGCGGCCCGCTCGCCCTCCACGCCCGCCTCCAGCACGCGCCAGTTCTCCGGCTTGTGCTTCCAGTCCGGCACGGTGATCGCCAGAATCACAGGAAACAGCAGCACAAGCAGAATCACCGCCGCCGGGATGACGAGGATGAACAGCAGCGAGAAGACGATATGCGGCAGATCCAGCAGCATATCCCACGCAAGCTGCAGGATCATCGAAACCGGGAACAGCAGAAGGGTCAGCAGGCTGCCCAGCATGCCGCCGTCGCCGACCGTCCATAGCTCCGTGTCATACGGATGCCCCGGGATGCTCCTGCCGAGCGCGATCGACTGGTCGACGATCCATTCCACCAGCCCGGCAATGGGCTCGAAATAATGGAACATCGGGATATACAGCAGCAGGAAAGCGATGGCGAGCGGCCAGCATTTGAGATTGTGCCTCCCGGTGTCAAGCCGCTCCGCATTCAGGCTGCGCCCCGTGTGTACTGTCATACATATTCCTCCTTCAGTCCAGCAGACTGCTGATTCATCATACGCCGAGTATACCCCGCGCCGCCGCCTCACAGGGAGACACGGCGCGTTCCGCGCATGCTTTTGGGGCGCATCTGCGGGCAGTACGCATCCTGCACAATCGCCCGCAAAGCCAAAAAACAGCCCGGCAGATGCCTGCCGGGCTGCCCTGATGACATTACACGTTGAAGCGGAAGAGCGTGACGTCGCCGTCCTGCATGACGTACTCCTTGCCCTCGGAGCGGACAAGGCCCTTCTCCTTGCAGGCGACCATCGTGCCGTTGGCCATGAGGTCGTTAAAGGCGACAATCTCCGCGCGGATGAAGCCGCGCTCGAAGTCGGAGTGGATCTTGCCGGCTGCCTGCGGCGCCTTGGTGCCCTTCTTGATCGTCCACGCACGGCACTCGTCCGCACCGGCGGTCAGGAAGGAGATGAGGCCCAGCAGGTCGTAGCACTCGGAGATCAGGCGGTCAAGGCCGCTCTTGCCGATGCCCAGCTCCTCCAGGAACATGGTCTTCTCCTCGTCGTCCATCTGCGCGATGTCCTCTTCGATCTTCGCGGAGATGACCAGCACCTTGGCGTTCTCCTCCGCGGCGATGGCCTTCACCTCGTCCACGCCCTCCAGCTCGCTCTCGTCCCTGCCAAGGTCGTCCTCCTTGATGTTGCAGGCGTAGATGACGGGCTTGGTCGTCAGCAGGAACCAGTCGCGCACGATCTCGCGCTCCTTCTCCGTCATCGGGCAGGTGCGGGCGGGCTGCAGGCTGTCCAGATGCGCGAGCAGGCGGTTGCCGATCTCGCTCTCCTCGGCGAATTTCTTATCGCCGGTCTTGAGCATCTTGGTCGCGCGCTCAGCGCGCTTGGCGACGGACTCGCGGTCCGCGGCGATGAGCTCGAGGTTGATCGTCTCGATGTCGTGCTGCGGGCCGACGCTGTCCGCATGGCGGATGATGTCCGGATCCTCGAAGCAGCGCACGACGTGCACGATGGCGTCGCACTCGCGGATATGGGAGAGGAACTTATTGCCAAGGCCCTCGCCGCGGCTCGCGCCGCTGACCAGACCGGCGATGTCGACGAACTCGATCACGGCCGGGGTCTTCTTCTTCGGGCTGTACATGGCCTCCAGCTTGTCAAGCCGCTCGTCCGGGACGGCGACGATGCCGGTATTGGGCTCGATGGTGCAGAAGGGATAGTTGGCGGCCTCCGCGCCGGCCTTGGTGATCGCATTAAAGAGAGTGGACTTGCCCACGTTGGGCAGACCAACGACGCCGAGCTTCATATGATAATCCTCCGATATCAGGTAATGGCAAAAGCACATAGTGGGGTATTGTGACCATGATATTATAGCCGAAGCAACAGGAAAATTCAATCCATACAAGGGATTTGCCGGAAAAACCTTTTTTCATGTTTCTTCCGGGCATCATGACACTTTGTCAACTTTTCACAAACTTGGTCAAAATCCCTTGCGTTCCTATTTTCATGGTGGTATACTCAGGTCAACTCAACAGGAGGTACGCCGTCCATGTTCGTCTTCTCTTTTGCACGATTTAGCGGCTATGGCTTTATGGGCTGTGGTCTTGCTTTTGTGCGTGCATGAGAACGGGCGCAAAGGATGTATATCCCCCTGCGTCAATCACCTGAATCATCAGGCTCCTGCCACACAGGCGGGAGCCTTTTCTTGTCCCCCGGGCGCTCCCCGCCATCACACCATGACAAACCGTCAGAAAGAAGGATTTTGGTTATGATCATCATTATGAAGCCGCAGGCGACCGAAGAGCAGATTGTTTCCCTGTCCGATTCCCTGATTGCGCAGGGCATGCAGATCCAGCGCAACGCCGGCGTGGGCTGCACGGTGCTGGGCGTCATCGGCGACGTGGCGCATCTGGATCCGCACGACTTCCTGATCAAGCCAGGCGTGGAGCGCATCATGTCGGTCTCCGAGCCCTTCAAGAAAGCGAACCGCAAGTTCCACCCGACGGACTCCGTCATCGACTGCGGCGGCGTGAAGGTCGGCGGACGTAAGCTCACGCTCTTCGCAGGCCCCTGCTCGGTGGAGAACTACGACCAGATCACCGACACCGCGCTCAAGGTCCGCGCCAGCGGCGCGAACATCCTGCGCGGCGGCGCATACAAGCCGCGCACCTCTCCCTATGCCTTCCAGGGGCTCAAGCTCGAGGGGCTTGACCTGCTCGAGCAGGCGAAGGAGCTCACCGGCATGCCCATCTGCACCGAGATCATGAGCCCGAAGCTCGTGGAGGAGTTCGACCGCCGGGTCGACGTCATTCAGGTCGGCGCGCGCAACATGCAGAACTTCGACCTGCTCACGGAGCTGGGCCAGACGCGCAGGCCCGTGCTGCTCAAGCGCGGCCTCTCCTCCACCATCAGCGAATGGCTGATGAGCGCGGAATACATCATGGCCTCCGGCAACCCGAACGTCATCCTCTGCGAGCGCGGCATCCGCACATTCGAGACCTATACCCGCAACACGCTCGACCTCTCCGCCGTGCAGGCGGTCAAGCAGCTGTCCCATCTGCCGGTGATTGTCGACCCGAGCCACGCCACCGGCTTGAACTGGATGGTGGAGCGCATGTCGCTGGCCGCCATTGCCGCCGGCGCGGACGGCCTGATCATCGAGGTTCACAACAACCCGGCCTGCGCCCTGTGCGACGGCGCGCAGAGCCTCACCCCGCCGCAGTTCGCTCAGCTCGTGGGCAAGATCACGGCGATGGCGCCGATCGTCGAGCGCACCATGTAACGAACACAGCCAAGCAGGGAGGATTCGCCATGAAGATGATGTTTGTGGGGCTTGGCCTCATCGGCGGCAGCATGGCGCTGGCGCTTAATGGCTGCCCGGGGCTGGAGCGCTATGCCATCGAGCGCGACGAATGGACGCGCTTTGAGGCGCTGGGGCGCGGCGCGGTGAAGGCCGCATGGGCCGACGCGCAGGACGCGCCGATCGAGGAGATGGACGTCGTCGTCCTCTGCCTGCATCCGCAGGCCTGTGCGGATTTCGTCACGGCGCACGCATCCCGCATCAGCGAAGGAGCGATGCTCACCGACGTCTGCGGCGTCAAGCGGCCGCTGCGCGACGCCGTCGCCGCGCTGGGGGATCGCCGCTTCGTCTATCTGGGCGGGCACCCGATGGCCGGGCTGGAGCGCGGCGGCTTCGCCAATGCGACCGGCGATCTCTTCCGCGGGTCGCACTACATCCTCACACCGGACGAGACCGTCCCGGAGGAATGCGTCCGCCTGATGACGAATCTGGCGACGTTCATCGGCTGCTCGGATGTGGTCACCGCCACGCCGGAGGAGCATGACGAGCGCATCGGCTACACCAGCCAGCTGATGCATGTGCTGGCGCTCGCCCTGTGCGACCAGCATCTGCTCTATGAGAGCAAGGGCTTTGAGGGCGGCTCCTTCCGCGGCGCGACGCGCGTGGCGGCCATGGACGCGCAGCTCTGGTGCGAGCTCTTCTGGGCGAACAAGGAGACGCTCGCCGACCTCACAGACGAACTGGCACAGAAGCTCAGCGAATACAGCGCGCTGCTGCGCGGCGGCGACCGCGAGGCCCTGCTGGATCGGCTGACCGCATCCAGCGACCGCAAGAAGATCTTTGACCGCATGACCACGAAGGCGCCCAGCGGGACGCCCCTGTATACCTGAGGAGGCTGACGCTCATGCCCATCGTATCCGTTGCCGCCCCGGCTAAGGACAGCCGCTATGAGATCCACATCGGCCGCGGCCTGCTGCGCAGCTGCGCGGCGCTGTTCGCCCCGTATGCCGGGCGCAAGGCCGCCGTCGTCGCCGACAGCAACACCGCGCCGCTCTATGCCGACGCCCTCATGGCGCAGCTCAGTCTTGCCGGCGTGCAGCCTGCGCTGATCACCCTCCCCGCGGGCGAGACGACCAAGTGCCCGGAGCAGCTCTCCGCCCTCTACGACGCCTTCCTCGACCTGCGCCTGACGCGCAGGGACGTCGTCGTCGCGCTCGGCGGCGGCGTGGTGGGCGATATCGCGGGCTATGCCGCCGCGACGTATATGCGCGGCACGCGGCTTGTGCAGGTGCCCACGACGCTGCTCTCGCAGGTGGATTCCTCCGTCGGCGGGAAGGTCGCCGTCAATCACCCGCGCGGGAAGAATCTGCTCGGCGCATTCTGCCAGCCGGATATGGTGGTCATCGACTGCGACACGCTGCTCACGCTCGACGAGCGGCAGATCGGCGCCGGCCTTGGCGAGGTCGTCAAGTACGGCTGCATCGCCGACAGCGATCTGTTTGATCTGCTGGAGCGTCTTGGCTCCCGCGCGGCGCTGATGGCGCAGATCGACGAGGTCGTCGCCCGCTGCTGCGCGATCAAGGCGCGCTATGTTCACGAGGATCCGTTCGATCACGGCGTGCGCATGCAGCTCAACTTCGGCCACACGCTCGCCCATGCGCTGGAGAACGGCATGGGCTACGGCACGCTGCTGCACGGCGAGGCTGTCTCCATCGGCATGGTCGCCGCCGCAGGCTGGGGCGAGGCGCTGGGCGTGACGCCCAAGGGCACGCAGGGCCGCATCCGCGCGCTGCTGACCGCCTACGGCATGATGACCGATATCCCCGAGGGGCTGACGGCGCAGGCGCTCGCCGACTCCATGGCGCTTGACAAGAAGGCCGACGGCGCGAAGGTCAACACTGTGATCCTCACCGCCATCGGCGCATGCACCGGCGTGCCGCTGACCCCCGATCAGCTGCGCGCGCTGCTCACGGCATGAGGAGGACGACATGAACAAGACCATCCGCCCCTCCGCGCTGCAGGGCAGCGTCCGCATCATCCCCAGCAAGTCCGCCTCTCACCGCGCGGTGATGCTCGCCGCGATGGCGCAGGGGGCGTGCACGGTCGGCCCGCTGCAGCTCTCGCGCGATATTGAGGCCACGCTCGCCTGCGCAAAGGCGCTCGGGCTCACCGGCGGCGCGCAGCTCTCGCCGCTGCCCGGCGGTCTTGTCTCCGCGTCGCTGATCGGCGGGGCCGGCGCTGCCTGCGGCCCGCGCACGCTTTACTGCGGCGAGTCCGGCTCGACGCTGCGCTTCTTCATCCCCCTCGCGCTGGACGGGCGCGGCCCCGTGACCTTCATCGGGCACGGCAGGCTGATGCAGCGCCCGCTCGGCGTCTATGAGGAGCTCTTCCTCCCCCGGGGCGTCTCATGGCAAAAAGACGGCGACCGGCTGACGGTCGAAGGCTGCCTCACGCCCGGCGAATACGCGCTGCCCGGCGACGTCAGCAGCCAGTTCATCACGGGCCTGCTGCTTGCGCTGCCCGGCCTTGACGGCGAGAGCGTCATCCGCATCACGACAAAACTTGAATCCCGCGCATACGTCGAACTGACGCGGCGCATCCAGCAGGCCTTCGGCGTCGTCTCCCGCTGGGCGGACGACCATACCCTCGTCATCCCCGGCAGCCAGACGCCGGTCTCCCCCGGCCGCTTTGAGGTCGAGGGCGACTGGAGCCACGCGGCGTTCTATCTGGTCGCCGGCGCGATCGGCCGCGGCGGCCCGGTGACCCTCACAGGGCTCGACCTGCAGAGCACGCAGGGCGACCGCGCGATCCTCGGTATCCTGCGCGGCATGGGCGCGCGCATCACCTTGCAGGAGGACGGCAGCATCGCCGCCCGCCCCTCCTCGCTGACCGGCGCTGAAGTCGACGTCAGCCAGACGCCCGATCTCGTGCCCGCGCTGGCTGTGGCGATGGCCGCCGCCAAAGGAGAGAGCCGTATCACCGGCGCAGGCCGCCTGCGCATCAAGGAGAGCGACCGCCTCGCCGCCATGCGCGCCGCGCTGTGCGCCGCCGGGGCGGACGTGACTGAGCTGCCCGACGGGCTGATCATCCGCGGCGGAAACCCGCTGCACGCGGCTGCCATCGACGGCTGCAACGACCACAGGATCGTGATGGCGATGGCCGTCGCCTCCGCTATCGCGGAGGGCGACATGGTCATCTCCGACGCGGAGGCCGTCGCCAAGTCCGCCCTCGCATTCTACGATGAATTCGCATCACTGGGAGGTATCGCGCTGTGAGAGCAAACTTCGGCACGCAGTACAGGCTGACCATCTTCGGCGAATCCCACGGGGAGGCTATCGGCGTGGTCATCGACGGCGTACCCGCCGGCACGCCCATCGACGAGCAGGCGATCGCCCGCGACATGGCGCGCAGGGCCCCCGGCAGCGACCCCGCCGCCACCAGCCGCAAGGAGCCGGACGCCGTGCGCATCATGTCCGGCGTGATGGACGGACGCGCAACCGGCGCGCCCATCTGCGGCATGATCATGAACACCAACACGCGCTCCGGCGACTACGCGCAGCTGCGCACGCGCATGCGCCCCGGCCATGCGGACTACGCCGGGCATGTCAAGTACAGCGGCTATAACGATCCGAGGGGCGGCGGCCACTTCTCCGGCAGGCTCACCGCGCCGCTGGTCTTCGCTGGCTCCGTCGCGCGGCAGATGCTCGCCGCCCGGGGCATCACCATCGGCGCGCACATCGCGCAGATCGCCGGCTGCAGCGACAGGGCGCTCGACCCCGTCCATATGGACGCGCAGACCCTGCTCGCCCTGCAGGAGAGCCGCTTCCCGCTGCTGGATCCCTCGCTTGAAGGCGAGATGCGCGCGCGCATCGCCGCGGCAAAGGCCGAGGGCGACAGCGTCGGCGGCGTGATCGAGTGCGCCGCGGTCGGCGTCCCGGCGGGGATCGGCTCGCCGTTCTTCGGCTCGGTGGAGAGCGTGGTCAGCCAGCTGGCCTTCTCCGTGCCGGCGGTCAAGGCGGTCGCCTTCGGCGACGGGATGGACATCGCTGCCCTGCGCGGCAGCGAGGCCAATGACCCCATGCGCATGACGGACGGCGGCGTATCCTGCACGAGCAACCACAACGGCGGCGTGACCGGCGGCATCACCAACGGCATGCCCGTCGTGTTCCGCGCGGCGATCAAGCCCACGCCCTCCATCGCCCGCGAGCAGCAGACGATCAACCTTGAAACCGGGGAGAACACGACCCTGAGCGTCACCGGCCGCCATGATCCGTGCATCGTGCTGCGCGCCGTGCCGGTCATCGAGAGCGTGCTCGCCATCGCGCTGTGCGAGCTGATGGCGGATGACTGCAGCCTCTACCCGCACCGCCACACACCGTAAGCAGGGAGGAACACGACATGAAGGATCTGATCCAGTGCCGCGCGGAGATCGACGCCATCGACCGGCAGATCGTCCGCCTCTTTGAGGAGCGCATGCGCGTCTCGCGCGACGTCGTGCGCTACAAGCATGAGCACCACATGAACATCCTGGACACCTCCCGCGAGGAGGCCGTGCTCGCCTCCCGCGCGCAGATGGCGGAGGAGGATGTGCTGCGCGGCCCGGTGACGGAGCTGTACCGCGAGCTGATGCGCCTGTCGCGCGAGGAGCAGCAGCGCTGCCTCGACGCGCTCTGCGAGGACAGCGTCGTCGCCTACAGCGGCGTGCCCGGCGCCTTCGGCGAGAGCGCGGTCATCGGCTTCTTCGGCGCGGACTGCGAGCGTGTGAGCTATAAGACCTTTGAGGAGGTCTTCGCCGCCGTCGCCGAGGGGCGCGTGAAGTACGGCGTTGTCCCGGTGGAGAACTCCTCCTCCGGCTCGATCAACACGGTCTACGACCTGATGGGCGCGTACTCCTGCCATATCGTCGGCGAGCAGCTGGTGCGCGTGGAGCACTGCCTGCTGGGCGTGCCCGGCGCGCGCATCGAGGACATCACTACCGTCTACAGCCATGAGCAGGGCTTCGCGCAGTGCCCGTCCTTCCTCGCGCAGCATTCGGACTGGATACAGACCCCGTATTTCAACACAGCCATCGCCGCCAGCCATGTCGCGCAGATGGGCGACGTGCACTGCGCCGCCATCGCCTCGCGCCTCGCCGCGCGGCACTACGGGCTGGATATCCTCATGCCGGACATCCACTCCTACACCGGCAACCATACGCGCTTCATCGTCGTGAGCGCCTCGCCCACGCCCATCGGCGTGCCGGACAAGGCGACGCTCACCTTCTCCGTGCGCCATGAGCGCGGCACGCTGATGCGCGCGCTGTCCAGCTTCGTCGCGCTGGGCATGAACCTGACGCACATCGAATCCCGCCCGCTGCGCAAGGGCAGCTGGGAATACTGCTTCTATGTGGACGTGGTGGGCAACGTCGCGGAAGACAACCTGCATGTGCTGATGCAGTCCCTCGCGGCGGACTGCGACGGCTGCAGGCTGCTGGGCGCATACCGCTCGGCCAAGGAGAGCGGCCATGCGTAAGCATCTGTTCCTGATCGGCATGATGGGCTGCGGCAAGAGCACCATGGCGGCGGCGCTCGCGCAGCTGACCGGCACGCCCTGCCTCGACCTTGACGAGGCAATCGTGCGCCGCGAAGGCCGCAGCATCCCGGAGATCTTCGCAGGCGGCGGGGACGACGCCTTCCGCATCTGCGAGACGGCGGCCCTGCGCGCGGCCTGCGCCATGCCGCCACGCATCATCGCCACCGGCGGCGGGATCATCACGCGCCCGGAGAACATCGCGCTCATGCGGGAGACCGGGCTGGTCGTGTGGCTGTGCAGGCCGCTGGAGTCGATCATCGCCGGCGTGCGGCAGGACACCCGCCCCAACCTCGCCGGGGACAAGGAGGAGCGCATGCGCACCCTCTATGCCCGGCGCGAGGCGCTCTACCGCGGGGCGGCGCATCTGCTCTATGACAACAGCCTGCCGCCGCAGCAGGCCGCCAAGGCGCTGCTCGCCCTGCCCGATGTGCAGGCGCTGCTGTAACACCGAAGGAGGCGCATCATGATCGAACGATACGATATTCACGAGGACTGGGCGCATACCGGCATCATCCGCGCCGGGGATTTCTGCTTCCTCAATTACTGCGTCGGCAATGTCGGCGGCACCGTCGAGGAGCAGATCAACGGTGCATTCGACGAGATGGAGCGCAGGCTCGCGCTCGTCGGTCTGACGCTTGAGCATGTCGTGCAGATGGACTGCCTCTTCCGCGACGTGTGGAACATCCCCGTGATGGAGAAGGTCATCAAGGAGCGGTTCGGCGGGAAATACCCCGTGCGCAAATCGATCCAGACCGAGTTCGCGCACAGGGGAGGAGAGAGCGGCCTGCAGTTTCAGGCGGACGCGATCGCCTACTGCGGGAAG
The DNA here is from genome assembly GCA_017938795.1 of Clostridia bacterium. GTDB lineage: Bacteria > Bacillota > Clostridia > Christensenellales > Aristaeellaceae > Ventricola. The sequence goes on along the minus strand of JAGBAV010000042.1, from coordinate 7,184 downwards.
TAAGGAGGACGTATGGCCGGCAAGCTCATCACCTGCATGATCTATTTCGGGACGGCGGCGGTGTTCTGCGCCGTCGCGCAGTGGGCCCTGCGGCGCAGCGACCCCATGCCCTTCTGGGCGGGGACGGAGGTCGATCCTGCCTCGGTCGCCGATATCCATGGGCACAACAGGGCGCATGCGCGGATGTGGGCGCGCTATTCCCTCTGGTACTGGGCGGCCGGGCTGCTCGCGCTCGTCAGCCCCATCGCCTCGCTGATTGCGGCGGGGCTTGGCTGCTCCGCCGGCTTCGCCCTGCTTGTCCGCGCATACAGGCGCATCGAGCGGACATACATCCGCCGATAAGCCTCACGAAAACAGCATAAGCAAAGACCTCCGCTGTGACGATTCGCCACGCGGAGGTCTAATGGATATGCCGTTTTTCAGGAGGACGAGCCGCCCCGCCGCGCCTTCCATGCGGCGATGCGCTGCGGCCAGAGCCCGCGCCAGCCGCGCGGGAACACCCAGCTGAACACCCAAGCGATCAGCACGCCGACCGCCGTATCAAACGTGCGGGCGAGCATATAGGCGACATACGTCTCCGGCGGGGTATTGAACAGCAGGATACACAGCACCACGCTGCCCGGCTGCACGCCGCCGACCCAGAAGATATGGCAGACCTCAATGAGCAGCACCGTGCCGATAAACACCAGCGCCGCCAGCAGCGGGGTATGCGCCCCATCCGGGACAAAATGCAGATACACCCAAAACAGCACGACGCCGATCACGCCGCCGAACAGCGTGCCGAAGAGCCTGTTGCCGCCCTGCGTGATGGAGTCGTCCATATCGCTGCCCAAGCCGAAGATCGCGCCGATGCACGCGAACGCCGGGCTGCGGCCAAACGGCAGATACAGCAGCGCGCAAAGCGCCGCGCAGATCGCCGTCTTGATGTTGCGCATGCCGATGTGGTATTTTTTTGGCAGCTTACCTGCTGTCATGCCGCATCTCTCCCGCTGTGTAAGTCGCCCGTATTACGGGGTCAGGCCCAGCTCTTCATATGCCCTGTCAATCGCCGAATTCCATGCGGAGACGGTCTCCGGCCTGTCCGGCGCGGAGCAGGCGCCGCAGGGACGCAGCTGCGTATAGGGGTATACGCTCAGCTTGCCGTAGCCGATGCCCGGCATCGGCAGGTATGCGCTGCGCACGCTGCTGCAGTTCGCGTCCGTATGGTAGCGCTCGCCGCCGTCAGGATTGTAGTAGACCATCGTATCGGACGGGGTCTCGCGCAGCTTCCTGCCGTCGTCATCCCAGACGATGAGCTTGATATTCTTTTCGTATTTGAGGTTATCCCAGATCCAGTCGTGGTTATAGCCGTCCGCGTTCTCCCTGCGCTGCACGCGGATGCAGCCATGGGACGCGCGCGTGCCCAGTGCGGACTCGCACGGGCCGTAATCATGCACGCCGCTGCTGCTGACGATGGACGGCACCAGATGGATGAGGTCGCCGCCGTTGAAGCGGATCGCCTGATCGCACCAGAGATTGCCCGACCAGAAGCCGCCCGTCGCGCTGCACATGAAGAACTCGCCGGACGCCGTCTCGCAGAAGCCCTCGTTCTGCCCGGTCGTCGTGCCGGTGGAGACGAGGAGCGTGGTCAGCAGCTTCCCCTCCTTATAGAGATAGAGGCGCTGCGTCATCTTGTCCACGATGATGCCGTAGGTCTGATTGGGCGTGACGGTCTTGATGCGCTTGCCGCGCACCCAGCCCTGCTCCAGCTCGTCATAGTCGTTGTATGCCTCGATCTTCGCCCAGCCGTCGCGCTGCTCGAGCACCTTGACCGCCACGGACTCGCCGTAGAAGTATCCGCGGTGCGCGGCGTAGGTCTTGCGCTCGCCGTCGGGCCCGTCGGAGAGATAGATCTTCTCCTTCTGGTCGACGTCCAGAACGGTGACGTCCGCCGTGAGCCGCGCCCATGCCGCCGCCTCGTCATGCGGATCGAACTCGCCGAACCAGCCGGAGGCGATCGCGGTCTTCGCCGTCTCCATCATGGCCTCGGCTTCCTTGGCGGCCTTGGCCTGCGCGTTGATCTCCGCGGCGATCCTGCGCGCGGCGATCTCGCCCGCGATGCTGCGCTGCGTGTCCACGTCGGCCTTTCCGGTCTGCTTGAGGCCCTTGCTCTTCTGGTAGTTCTTGGTCGCCGTCTCCGTGCCCTTGCCGAATTTGCCGGCGCAGTCGCCGTCATAGAACCCAAGGTCCTTGAGCGACTGCTGGTAGGAGGCGACGCTGCCGCCCTCCGAGCCCATGCCCATCACCGTGCCGACCAGCCCCTCCTGCAGCACGCCGTAGCCGCGGATGGACGGATCATCCAGCGCATAGCTGTAGCGCGCGACGACCGTCGGCTTCGGGCCGAGGACGCCGTTGTTGCCCTCGATGGTATGGACGACGTAGCTGCCGTCCGCGTTCTGCGTGACGAACTCGACGATGCCCACATGGTCAAGGCGGTTATACTTATACCACTCGATGTAGATCAGGTCGCCCGGCTGGGGGATATACGCCCGCTCCGCCACGGGCACGCCGTCGCTCAGGTAGAACTGCTCGCCGCCGTCCCTGAGCGTGCCGGAGGTGGTGATGTAGCGCCCCTGCTGGGCGAACCACTCCGCGCCCTCGTCACAGCTGGTCTGCATAGGATAGTCGTTGTCGAGCATCGACATGCCGTAGTACTCATCCGCGCGGCTGATGCACCAGGAGACGAACTCCGAGCACCACTCGCCGTAGGCATTCCCGCCCCACTCGCCGTACTTGGTGTAGCCGCCCTTCGTCGCGCTGTACCCCAGCTCCGTCACGGCGACGGCCAGCAGGGTCTGCGCGCGCTGATCCGCCAGTGCGGATGCGCCCAGCAGCAGCGCAAGCGAAAGGATGAGTGCGATCAGGTGCTTCATGGTATTCCTCCCGGTGGTTTCTCTATGGATACAGACGATGCATCAGGCGCAATCCCTGCATGTTCGGCGCGATTCACAGGACGGTCTGCGCCTCGCACGCCCAGACCTCCGCGCCAAAGCTGCGCCACGGCGCCTGATCCATCGGCGGCAGCGCGTCAAAATGCATCTCTTCTTTCTTTGTCGGATGGACGAGCCCCAGATGCGCGCCCCAGAGCGCGATCTGCTCGCCCGGCCTGCCGCCGCCGTAGCGCGCGTCGCCCCAGATCGGCAGCCCGCTGTGCGAGAGCTGCACGCGGATCTGATGCGAGCGGCCGGTATACAGCTTCACCCGCAGCAGGGACAGCCCGCCGGCCCCGCCGCAGCAGGCATAGCGCAGCATCGCATCCTTCGCCCCGGGCGTACCCGGCGCAACCGCGCGCACGGTATTGGTGCGCTCGTCCTTGAGCAGCCAGTCCGTAAGCTCCCTCTGCGCCGGCGCGCTGCCCTGCACCGCCGCGACATACTGGCGCGCGAGCGTCTTCTCCCGCACCTGCGCGGACAGGCGGTCCGCCGCCTTGCTTGTGCGCGCGAGCACGACCAGCCCGCCCACCGGCCTGTCAAGCCTGTGCACAAGCCCCAGATACACCGCGCCCGGCTTCTGGTATTTCTCCGCGATATATGCCTTCATCGTGCTGTGCAGGTCGGGGTCGCCGCTGGCGTCCGCCTGCGTGGGCATATTCGGCGGCTTCACCACCACAAGCAGGTGATTGTCCTCATAGACGACGCCTACGCCGTGATAGGTTTCCATCATATTCCTCGGTTTCTGCTGATGATCAGCGCTGCCAGCGGCCGCTGGTGCCGCAGGGCAGCACGCCGCCCGCCGTCACCGGCAGGCACAGCTCGTCCGCCTTCACCTCGCCGCCGAAGCGGGAGGTCACGCACATATCGACCATATTCCCCAGCACGCTCGCCTGGAAGCCCGTCGTATAGCCGTTGAGCAGGAAGAACAGCGGATCCTCGCACAGCGCCTCGCTCGCCGCCTTCACCAGCCCGTAGAGCTCATTCTCCAGCTTCCATACCTCGCCGCCCGGGCCGCGCCCGTAGCTGGGCGGGTCCATCAGGATACCGTCGTAGAAATGCCCGCGCCTCGCCTCGCGCTGCACGAACTTGAGCGCGTCGTCCACGATCCAGCGGGTGCTCTCCTCCGGCAGGCCGGTCAGCTCGCGGTTCTCCCGCGCCCACTGCACCATGCCCTTCGCCGCGTCGCAGTGGCAGACCTGCGCGCCGGCTGCGGCGCAGGCCATCGTCGCGCCGCCGGTATAGGCGAACAGATTCAGCACGCGCACGGGGCGGCCCTCCGCCCTGCGCTGCTGCACCAGCGCGTTCATCCAGTCCCAGTTGGCCGCCTGCTCCGGGAACAGACCCGTATGCTTGAAGCCCGTCGGGCGGACGTAGAACTTCAGATCCTTATCGACGCTCTTATAGCCGATCTCCCAGCGCTCGGGGAGCTTGGCAAAGAACTCCCAGCTGCCGCCGCCCTTCTCGCTGCGGTGATAGTGCGCCTGCGCCTTGCGCCAGAACGACGGATCGCGCGCGGGCCAGATCGCCTGCGGGTCCGGGCGGCGCAGATACACGTCGCCCCAGCGCTCCAGCTTCTCGCCGCCGCCGCAGTCCAGCACCTCATAATCCTGCCACTTATCTGCAATAAACATTGGATTCCTCTTTCCTGTTCAGATGCTCGTCATATTCCGCTCCGCAGCCTTCCCCCGATGGGATCAGAAGAACCGCTTGAGCTTCTCCTTCTGCCCTTCCATCATATCAGAAAGCACGCCTTCTGTATAGAGCAAATCCACGCCGGCAAACGCCGGGTCGCACTCCATCGCCTCGCGCAGCGCCTTGCGGCTGCCGGAGGCCGCCGCCTCGGCATAGAGAAGATTGCACAGGCTCAGCTGGCCCATGATATCCTCCAGCTCGATGGGCAGTTCCGTGTATTCGCCATGTGCGCCCTGCGCATCCACCGTCGCCGGGCACTCCACAAAGCGCCCCTCGGCGACGCCGGCAACCGCGCCGTCGCACGGCATACACAGGCTCTGCACGCTGCAGGCGCCCATGCCCCAGAGCGCGCGCAGGATCTCCACCGGGCGCGCGGAGGCAAGGCCGCTCGTGCGGATCTGGCCCCACGCCTCCAGCCCCTGCGGGCTGAGCGGCCCGTGAACCGTCAGCAGCGCGAGATTGCGCTTGCGCAGCTCGTAATCCGCCAGCCCCACGCCGGAAAGCAGCACCGTCTTGCGCGGGCTGAGCTCCGTATCCGCGAGCAGCTCGTACTGCATCACGCGCTCGCCCGCGGGGATCGCGTCATACCAGTCGATGTACTGCGCGGCGAGCTCCTCGCGCGGGTCCTCGCTGATCTCCTTCTTGCAGCGCGGGATAAGGTCGCGCCCCTTCTGATCCTGAAGGCGCGTCACCCAGCTGAAGTTATTGAGGCCTGCGCAGGCGACGTCAAGCTCCTCCTCCTTCATATTGAGGTAGAGGGCGAGCCTGCGGCGCGTCTGCTCCGTCACGCCGCTGACGCCCAGCGTGCGGATCCCGCAGCAGCGCTGCGCGCACTCGCACGCGCGCGCCATCTGCAGCCCGCCAAAGCCGCTGTCGCACAGGATCAGCGGCGCGTCCGGGCATTCCTCCGCCATCTGCTCGGCGAGGTCGGTCACGAAATCCAGCACGCGCATGGTCTGCATCGCGCCGCCGACACCGCCGCGCAGGCGCACCTGCTTGCCAAGGCCGACCGCGTCGAGCATCTCGTAGTCCTTCTTCCACGCCTCCTCGTCAAGGAAATCCGCGCAGAGGACGACGGCGTCCGCGGAGAAGATCGCTTTCTTCAGCTGGGTCGTGTAATAGAACCGCGCCTCCACGCCGAAGCCCCGGGCCAGCGCCTGCGCGCCGCGCGCGGTGAGCTCCGCCATGTCAAGGTCGGCGTCCACCATCCACACCTCGCACGCCATGCGGTAGCGGACAAAGAGATCCTCCAGTATGCCGGGGGCGAAATGATACGCGCCCGCGCCGGCGATGACGATTTTCTTCATTGATGATTCTCCGATTCCGGCTGTTTCCGTTCTTTCTGCATAATCAAAGAAATTGCGCCCGGGCGCCGGAGACGCATGATCCCCGGCGCCCCGTCGGGCGCAAGTGATGGTATAGGTTCGGCTTACGCCTTGCGGACGGAGAGCGTCGCAGCAACGCCGTTGATGCTCCAGTCCTTGGTGTAGGCGCCCTCGGCGGCCGGGCCGAGAACGACCTCCAGCGCGAGCACGCCGTTCATGATCGCGGCGGTATTCTCCGCGACGATGGCCGCCAGCTTCTCATCCTCCGTAGCGACGGTGACGTAGATGCGGTCGGTCACGTCGAAGCCGGCCTCCTTGCGCATGGTCTGCAGCTTGGAGACGACCTCGCGCGCGAAGCCCTCGGCGACCAGCTCGTCGGTGAGGTTGGTGTCCAGCGCGACGGTGACCTCGCGGCCCGCGGCGACGACATAGCCCGGCTTCTTCATCGGGCTGGTCAGGACGTCGTCCTTCTCCAGCTCGATCATCGTGCCGTCCAGCTCGAAGGTCAGCAGGTTGCCGGCCTCGAAGTTCTTCACGACCTCGTTGCCGTCCAGCGTGGCGAGCTTCTCGCCGATGGCCTTGAGCAGCTTGCCGTACTTCTTGCCCAGCGTGCGCATCTGCGGCTTGAGCTGGTAGGTCATGAAGGCGGAGGTGTCGTCGGTGAACTCCACAGCCTTGACGTTCAGCTCGTCGCCGGCGAGCTCGCACAGCTCCTGCGGCAGGGTCAGGCCGGAGACGACCATCTTCGCCAGCGGCTGGCGGACCTTCAGGCCGGACTCCGCGCGGGCGGCGCGGCCCTGGATGACGACGTCCAGCAGCGCGCGCATGTTCTCCTCCAGCTCCGGATTGATCATGCCCTCGTCGCACACCGGGAAGTCGGTCAGGTGGACGGAGATCGGCGCGGTCGGATCGACGGAGCACACGAGGTTGCGGTACATGCTCTCGGCCATGAACGGCGTGAACGGCGCGGTCAGGCGGGACATGGTCTCCAGGATGTGGTACAGCGTGGCGAACGCGGCCTCCTTGTCGCCGGCCATGCCCGTGCCCCAGAAGCGCTCGCGGCTGCGGCGGACGTACCAGTTGGACAGGTCGTCCACGAAGTCGACCATCACGCGGGAGGCCTCGGTGATGCGGTAGTTCTCAAGGTGCGTGTCGACGTCCTTGATCAGCGTGTTCAGGCGGGAGAGCGCCCACT
>JAGBAV010000041.1 GCA_017938795.1 Clostridia bacterium | reverse complement strand
CAAAGCCAGCCTTCGCGCCCGGAACAGCCTGGCACATCACGATGGCCTTGACGTCCGGATCGGAAGCGAACTGCACGAGCTGGGAAACGGTGGTCTCCATCTCGGACATGAAGTTGTCCGGATAGGTAGCGGTCACGATGTGGTCAGCGCCCCAGGTGGCGATGGCCTTCTCAGCGGCGCGGAATTCTTCCTCACCCTGAGACACGGTGCCGGTCATGATGGCGATCTTCCAGTTGCCTTCGGCGACGGCGCCAGCGGCCAGAGCCAGGCACAGAACCAGAGCGAGAGCCAGAGCAAACAGCTTCTTCATAGTAGGTTCCCTCCAAATAAAAAAGTTTCCTATTTCCAGCATATCCGATTGCACACGGTATGCGAAACAGCTGCATCCTTCGTCACTTTGAGCGCGCACAGCATCAAAGCGGCGTAAAAAGTGAATTCATTATAGCATCAACATGCATTTTCTGCAAGTCAATTTGTAATAAAATTCAATATTCGTCTTGCGTCTTTTTCACTTTACCACGCTAAAACCTGAATTTGAATCACGCATGCAATTTCCGAATTCCGCCGCCATCAATTGTGCAGGAATTCCTTCACATCCAGCTGCATACAGCGCAGAATCGACCGTCAGCACCCATGCCGGGCATTCTGACCGCGCATATTTCCGCACAATTCCGCAGGAACATCGGACACATGCACCAAAACAAGCCGTGCCTGCAGAAAAAGTTTTTCACAATTCACAGCAAAGAAAAATCCCCCTCCGAAGAGGGGGATGCGGTTGCTTTCCGCTTCGGCCCTTTCAGGCCGCTTGTGCATTACTGTGCCTTGCGCTCGACAGCCTTCTCGGCCGCGATCATGCCCCAGGTCGCGCACATGGAGTGGTTGATGCCGCCGAAGTTGATCTTGCCCAGGATGTTGCTCGGGCCAAGGATCTCGCCGGCGAGGGACAGGCCGTTGATCACGGTGCCGTCCTCCAGCCACAGGTAGCCGTCGCCATTGGCGCGGATGCCGCCGGAGATGCCGGACCAGACATACGGCACGGTCTCGACCGCGTAGAACGGGCCTTCCTCAACGGCGATCATGGTCTCGGCGGTGCGGCCGAACGCGCTGTCAGCGCCGGCGGCGACGTCGGCATTGTAGGTCTCGATGGTCGCAGCGAGGTTCTCAAGGCCGGTCATCTCGGCGAGCGCCTCAATGGTGTCCGCCTTGAAGACGACCTTGCCCTCAGCGGCCAGCGCCTCGAAGTCATCCCAGCCGTTGTTGGTCATCGGATGCTTGTTGGCCATGCCGCGGGAGAGGAACGCAGCCTCGGTGTTGATCATGTTGGAGGAAAGGACGAAGTAGAGCTTGCTCTCCTCGGCCTCATGCCAGTTGGCGATGCCGATGGCGTTCTCCGCCGCGACGCGCTCGCCCTTGTTGTTGACGATCACGACGCCCGGATACGCGGACTTCACCTGATACTCCATGGCGAAGCCGTTGGTCATCAGGCCGCCGCCGTAGTAGTTGACATACTCGTCGGCATTGTCCAGCACGCCGCCCAGCTCCATCGCCATCAGGTGGCCGGAGCCGTTGGAGGTGGTGGGCGCCTGAGAGACGACGTTCTCGAAGCCGGCCAGCTTCAGCAGCTCCTCGTTATACGCGTAGCCGCCGGTCGCCAGCACGACGGACGGGGCGAGGAATTCCTTCTCGCCGGCCATGACGCCGTAGCACTCGTTGTTCTCAACCAGGATCTTGGTGACCTTGGTGTTGTACAGGATCTGGACCTTGCCCTCGGCGATGTACTCCTCAACGCGGGCATAGAGCTTGTTGAGGTACTCGTTGGCAGCACCCATGGCGTAGGAGCCCAGAGCGCGGGTCACGCGCAGGGTGGGCATCGCGGTGTACGCGCCGCCGACCAGAGTGCGGTCGCCGAAGTCGATGCCGATGTCCTCATCGAGCCAGTCGATGGCGTCCTTGGCGCGCTGGGTATGGGTCAGCGCGAGCGCCTCGTTGTACTCACCCTCGCCGCCCTGCTTCTGGATGTCGGCATAGAAGGACTCCGGAGTATCCTCAACGCCGGCCTGCGCCTGAAGCTTGAAGCCGGCGCCGGAGATGGTGCCGCCCGCATTGTGCGCGCAGCCGCCGACGCGGACGCTCTCCTCGAGAACAAGCACATTCAGGCCAAGCTCAGCGCCGCGCACGGTCGCCGCCAGACCGGCAAAGCCGGAGCCGACAACGATCATATCGGGGGTGAGGGTCACCTCGGTCTGCTCGGCGACAACGCCGGACAGCGCGTTCTTCACGGCCTCGATGATGCCGTTAGAGGTCAGGGTTGCATGCGCGACAGCGTCGACGTCGGCGCTGTTCGCCGCGACGATCGCAGCGGGAATCTGTTCGATCGCCGGATCGGAGATGCCGACGGTCTCGTCCTGCTCAAGGACGGTCACGGCGGTGATCTTGCCGCCCTCGACGGTCACTTCCACCTTGATGGTGCTGTGCATGCCTGCGCCGGTGCCGGTGTAGGTGCCGTCGGCGGGCAGCGCCTCGGCCATAACGGCCGGCATCATGGTGACGATCATCGCAATCGCCAGCAGGACGCCAAGAAGCTTCTTCTTCATGGATATACCTCCACTTAAGTTATTTAGGCCGTACGATCATATCACAATCGCCGTTCCGATGCAAGCATTATCCGCAGAGGATCAGTCATCCGTTTCCGATTCACGTCAGAAATCTCCTGGCAGACAAAAAGGAGCTCTCCCCTTTCAGAGAGAGCCCCTTGCATCGATCAGTCAGACGGAAACGCAGCCTGCCTCAATTACTGGAGGGAAGCGTAGTTCCAGACGATGTCGCCGGTCGGCAGAACCGCGAGGTTCTGGACGTTCGGCTTCACCATGACCGGGTTGGTGTAGTAGTACAGCGGAGCAACAGCGCCGGTCGCCATGAGGATGTTCTCAGCCTCGGCGCACATCTCGGCACGCTTGGCGGCGTCGGTCTCATTCTTGATGGCGGTCACCAGAGCGTCGTAGCACTCAGCCCAGGTCTGGTCGTTGTTCACGCCCCAGTTGGCGCCCATGCCGGCGTTGGCGGTGTTCTCGGTGTTGCGGGTGTAGTCGCCCAGATCCTGGCCAAGACGCGGATAGTTGTTGCCGGAAGCGCTGATGAAGATCTCGAGGAAGTTCACGCAGTCGTTGAAGTCAGCAACCCAGCCCATACGGGAGGCCTCGGCGTCGCCGTTGCCCAGCTTGGTCTGCAGGGTAGCCCAAGCCTCGGTGTTGATGGTCGCCTGGATGCCGAAGATGTTCCAGCACTCCTGGACGTACTGCACGATCGCGGAGTTGGTGGCGTTCTGGTTGAAAGCGAACTCGAAGACCGGAACGTCGGTGAACTGCAGGTCGCCGCTCTCCAGAGCGCCGGTGTAGCTGTAGCCCAGATCCATCAGGATCTTCGCACCCTCAACCTGATCCATGGTGTAGGCCGGATACTCCTCGGAGTAGACGGCGGTGTTGGCGTACCACTCGGTGTAGAGGTTGCCCTCGCCGCGGACAACGCCGTTGGCGCCGTCGCCCAGCGCGACCGGGTAGAAGCCGGTAGCGGCAACCTGGCCGCCCATGGTGACGTAGTCGACCAGATCCTGACGGTTGACCATCAGGCCCAGCGCGTAACGGGCCTTGGACTGCTCAGCCTGAGAGAAAGCCTTGCCTTCCGGAGAGAGGTCCTTGTGGACGTTGAAGAGGACGTAGTAGGTACCGATCTGCTCCTTGATCTGCAGCTCGCCCGGATAGGTCGCGTTCAGACGCTCGAACTCGGCCGGATCCATGGTCTGGATGAAGGAAACAGCGCCCGCCTCGTAGGCGGCCAGGATGGCGACGGAGTCCTCGGACAGGTAGGCGTTGACGCCGCCCAGCTTGACCTCGTCAGCATTCCAGTAGTTCTCGTTCTTGACGTACTCGATCACGTCGTCGACCTTGTAGGACACCATCTTGAAGGGGCCGGTGCCGATGAAGGTCTCCGGGTTGGTCGCCCAGGCGCCCTCGGCGTCAGCAACGTCAACCTTGACCGGGCAGAAGGTGGTGAAGCCGCACAGCTCCAGGAAGTACGCGCAGGGCGCCTTCAGGGTGACGGTCAGGGTGCGGGCGGCGTCGTCCGCCACGACGTTCAGGCTCTCAGTGCCGTAGCCGTCGATGACGTCGAACAGGAAGCCGTAAGCAGCGCCGAGGTTCACGTCAGCAGCACGGTTCCAGCTCTTGACAACGTCAGAAGCGTAGAAGTCGCTGCCGTCGGACCACTTCAGGCCCTCGCGGAGGGTGAAGGTGTAGACGAGGCCGTCCTCGGAGATGGTGTAGCTCTCAGCGAGCTCCGGCTCCTTGGTCGCGACGCCGTCAACGACGCGGTTGCCCATCAGGCCGGCGAAGGCCAGACGGATGAGGTTGGAACCGGTGGACGCGGAGTTGAGCGCCGGGTCCATGGATTCCGGGGTGCCGCCGCCGTACATGACGTTGACGATTTCGCCGTCAGCAAGAGCGGTGAGGCTCAGGGCCATCGCGAGGACCAGAGCCATGACGAGAGTAAGAATCTTCTTCATAAGGTTTTCCTCCTTTAAGAAATTCTTAGATTATTGAACGCCAGTCATTGGCGATTCAACCGGATACTCCCTCAGTCAGCTACGCTGACAGCTCCCTCAGGAGGGAACTCTCAACGCTTCTGCTGAGAGCTTCAGAGTTTATCTCTGATCAGTTTCTTTCAAACCTTCCTCTTGAGGAAGGGGGACCGCCCTGCGGGCGGTGGAAGGAGTTCGCTTACAGGTTGTGGCAGGCCGCCACATGACCCGGGGCGACCTCGCGCAGCTCGGGACGGCACTCAGCGCACTTCGCCGTGGCGCGGGCGCAGCGGGTGCGGAACGGGCAGCCGCTGGGCATGCGCATCGGGCTGGGCACGTCACCCTCAAGGACGATGCGCTTGCTCTCCCTCGCGCGGTCCGGATCGGGGATCGGCACGGCGGAGAGCAGGGAGATCGTGTAGGGATGCGCGGGATTGTGGTGCAGCTCGTTGGCGTCCGCCATCTCCACGATGTGGCCAAGGTACATGACCGCAATGCGGTTGGAGATATGCTTGACGACGGAGAGATCATGCGCGATGAACAGATAGGACAGGCCCAGCTTGCTCTGCAGATCCTCGAGCATATTGACCACCTGCGCCTGAATGGACACATCCAGTGCGGAGACCGGCTCGTCGCAGACGATGAACTCGGGGTTGGAGGCAAGCGCGCGGGCAATGCCGATGCGCTGACGCTGACCGCCGGAGAACTCATGCGCGTAGCGGGTCGCCTGCTCGCTGGAGATGCCGACCGTGGCCAGCAGCTCGCGCACGCGCTCGTCGCGCTCCTTCCTGTTTTTACACAGCTTGTGGACGTCAATCGGCTCGGCGACGATATCGCCGACCGTCATGCGCGGATTCAGCGAGGAATACGGATCCTGGAAGACCATCTGCGCCCTGCGGCGGTATTCCTTCATCGTCGCGGCGCTGACTTCCTTGCCGTCAAAGAGCACCTGACCGCCGGTGGGCTTGTACAGATGCAGCAGCGTGCGGCCGACGGTCGTCTTGCCGCAGCCGGACTCGCCGACCAGACCCAGCGTCTCGCCCTTGCGGATGGAGAAGGAGACGTCATCCACGGCCTTGAGCATCGTGGTCTTCAGGAAGCCGGTCGTGATCGGGAAATACTGCTTGAGGTTCTTCACCTCAACAAGATATTTGTTCTCGCTCACAGCGCCCCGCCCCCTTTCCATTCCTGATCGAGCGTGCCTTCAAGGTCGATGGCCGTGATTTCGCCGTTCGGATCACAGATGATCTTGCCCAGCTTCTGGCCTTCCATCACATTCATCCAGCACGCGCTCAGGTGGTCGCAGCCCACGCGCACCTCGCGCGCCTTCTGCGTCAGGCAGACCTTCATCGCCCGCTCGCAGCGGGGGGCGAAGGCGCAGCCCTTGGGCATATTCAGCAGATCGATCGGCGTACCGGAGATCGGGATCAGCCGCTCGTGCTCGTCGTTGTCGATATTGGGGATGGAACGGAGCAGACCCTTCGTGTATTCATGCTTCGGACGGTAGAAGATGGCGTCCGCCGTGCCGCGCTCGCAGACGCTGCCGGCATACATGACGATCACCTCGTCGCACAGGCTGGCGATGACGCCGAGGTCATGGGTGATCATGATGATCGCCATGCCCAGCTTCTTCTGCAGGTCCTGCATGAGCTCGAGGATCTGCGCCTGAATGGTCACGTCCAGCGCGGTGGTCGGCTCGTCCGCAATGAGAATATCGGGCTCGCAGGCCAGCGCCATGGCGATCATCACGCGCTGACGCATGCCGCCGGAGAGCTCGTAGGGATACTGGGAAAGGCGCTTCTCCGGCTCGTTGATGCCGACAAGGGTCAGCATCTCGGCGGCGCGCTCATATGCCTGCGCCTTGTTGCGGCCGGTATGCAGGATGATGGCCTCCATGAGCTGATTGCCGATGGTGTACACCGGGTTCAGGCTGGTCATCGGATCCTGGAAGATGATGGAGATCTTGTTGCCGCGGATCTTTCGGATGGTCTCCGGCTCACAGCCGACGAGCTCCTCCCCGCGGAACTTGATGCTGCCGCCGACAATGCGGCCCGGATGGGTGAGGATCTGCAGGATGGAATACGCGGTGACGGACTTGCCCGAGCCGGACTCGCCGACGATACCGAGGACCTTGCCCTCCTCCAGATCAAAAGAGATGCCGTTGACCGCCTTCACCTCGCCCGAGGGGGTGAAGAAGGAGGTGCGCAGATCTCTGACTTCTAGCATAGCCATGTTTGCTGATTCCTCCTTCGATTAAGAGCGAAGCTTCGGGTCGAACGCGTCGCGCAGGCCGTTGCCCAGCAGATTGAACGAGAGGACGATCAGGAAGATCGTCGCCGCCGGGAAGACCAGCATGTACGGGTAGGACACCAGACCGCTGCGCGCATCGGACGCAAGAGAGCCCAGGGACGGCATCGGCATCGAGACGCCCATGCCCACGAAGGACAGGAAGGACTCGGTGAAGATCGCGCTGGGAATCTGCATCGCGGCGGTGATGATGATGACGGATACGCAGTTGGGGATCATGTGCTTCATGATGATATGCATCGGGGAGGCGCCCATCGCGCGGGCGGCGAGCACATACTCCTGCTCCTTGATAGAGAGGATCTGGCCGCGCACCTGACGCGCCATGCCGACCCAGTAGAGCAGACCGAAGACGATGAAGATGGAGATCATGCCCGCGCCGAGCTTGATGATCAGCTCATTCTTGGATGTGCTGATGATATCCTTGATGGCGACGGACAGGAGAATGACGATCAGGACATCCGGCAGGGAATAGATGATATCGACGATGCGCATCATAATGATGTCGACCTTGCCGCCGAAGTAGCCGGATATCGAACCGTAGAGAATGCCGATGATGACGACGATCAGCGCGGAGACGAAGCCGACCATCAGGGAGATGCGGGTGCCGTAGATCACGCGGATCGCGTAGTCGCGGCCGAGGTTATCGGTGCCCATGATGTGCGGGAAGACGTCCTCGCCGCGAGCGATCTTCGCCTGCTCCTTGCGGGAGTACTCGAACGGAGAGAGGTACTTCGCCGTGACGTCCTGCTGGGTGTAGGTATAGGGGTAGACCATCGGCACAAAGATCGCAATCAGCGTGATGACGACCAGAATGACCAGACAGGTCATGGCCATCTTGTTCCTCACAAGGCGCTTCATCGCGTCCTTCATGAAGGAAACAGACTCGCGCTGGGTAACGACCTGCGCCTTCTCATCCTCGCTCGCCGCCTCAAACAGACCGGGATCGATCTGGAAGCTGAGCGGGTTCTTCTTGATTTCCTTATTATTATCCATGTTCTTCACCTCGGGGAGCCTGTCAGGACAGGTCAATGCGCGGATCCAGCAGCTTGTAGACGATATCCGCAAGGAAGTTCATCGTGACGATCATCGTCGCCAGCACGATCGTGACGCCCATGATCATCATGTAGTCCGTACGCAGCATGCTGTTGACGAACAGACGGCCAAGGCCCGGCACGGAGAAGATATTCTCCACGACCATCGAGCCGGTCAGGATGTACGCGAGCATCGGGCCGGCGTAGGTGACCACAGGGCCCATGGCGTTCTTGAGCGCATGCTTGAAGATGACCTTCGCGCTGCGCACGCCCTTCGCGCGCGCGGTGCGGATGTAGTCCTGACCCAGCACGTCGAGCATGCTCGAGCGCTCAAGGCGGGTGATATAGGCCATCGGATAGAGCGAAAGGGAGATCGTCGGCAGGATCATGCCGCCGGGCTGATTGGCCATGGTCGGCAGCCAGCCGAGCTTGAGCGCAAAGACGATCAGCAGCAGCGTCGCGATAACGAAGTTCGGCATGGACACAAGGCCCGTTGTGGCGATCTGAATGACCTTATCGATCATGTTGCCGCGGTTGAGCGCCGCGACCGCGCCGAGTATGACGCCGCATATGATCGCTATCGACGCCGCGCACACGCCAAGCCGCGCAGAATACGGCAGCGCGCCGGAAATCAGATCCGCGACGGTGGAGCCGATCCACTTCGTGGACAGGCCGAAGTCGCCATGCAGGATATTCTTCAGGTAGTTGATGAACTGCACCGGCACCGGCTTGTCAAAGCCATACTTGGCCTCAAGCGCGGCGATCGTCGCGTCGCTCTTCGCCTTTTCGGAGCTGAACGGACTGGCCGGGATCGCGTGCATCACGAAGAACGTGATCGCCACGACGAGGAAGATCGTCATAAACGCCATCAGGAAGCGTTTCACCACATACGTAAAGAATTTCGAATCCATGCGCACCTCCGCGCAGCCGCTTTATTGCAATAAAGCATCACTGCGTAACCACACTGAAATAATGATGGGTACTATTTTAATGCAACTGCATCAAAAAATCAAGCAAAATTCGATTTATATGATGACATTCGTGCAAAAATCCCTGTTCAAACGGGTAAGTGTCGGCAAAATGTGAAGCATCATCACACCAATTCTGCAGAATGAGCGTATCTGCAAAGCATATCCGCGCATTCTTTCACGCATACTTACCTCTGTATACAGCGCCGGACAGGCGCCATAAAGGAGGCCGCGCATGCCCGACCCATCCACCCATCTGCTGCAGGGAGACGTCCGCCGCCTGATCCTGCGCATCGCGCTGCCCTCCACGCTGGCAATGCTCGCCTCGGGCGTGGGCGTCTTTCTTGACGCGCTTCTGCTCGCCCGTTCCGGCGCTCATGCCGCAGCAGCCTCCGCCGCTGCCTATCCGCTGCTGCTGATGATCCAGACCGTGGGCTTCACGCTGGGCACGGGCAGCGGCAGTGCGGTCAGCCGCCTGACAGGCAGCGGCGAATGGGAAACCGCCGCACGCTGCGCCGCCTGCGCGCTGGCGCTGAGCCTCGCGCTCGGCTGTGCGATTGCCGGGGGCGGCCTGATGCTGCATGGGCTGCTGCTGCGCCTGCTGGGCACGCCGCAGCAGGCTCTGCCCGACGCCGCGGCATATACGCGCTGCGTGCTGCTCTCTGCGCCGCTTTCCTGTCTTGGGTTCGTGGTCTCCAGCCTGCTGCGCGGGCTCGGGCATACGCTGCCCTCTCTTGCCGCCTATGCCTGCGGTGCTGCGGCGGGTACAGGGCTGTCCCTCCTTCTGACTCTGCACATGGGGCTCGGCGCGCACGGCGCGGGGATTGCCCTGCTCTCGCGGGAGGCTGTCTGTACGCTGATCCTCGCCGGCTGCGGGCTCCGCCAAATACGCCGCGCCTCTTTTCGCCGTCTCCTGCCGCTTTGCATCCCTCGCCGCAGCGTCCTGCGGGAGATCATGCGGTCCGGCCTGCCTGCGCTGCTGCGGCAGGGCTCCGCCAGCACGGGCAGTCTGCTGCTCAGCCGTGCATGCGCCGCCGCAGGGGAAGCCGCGCTCTCCGGCATGGGGCTCGCCATGCGCACGGGCGCGCTGATCACGAGCGGCATGATCGGCTTCGGGCAGGGCTTCCAGCCCGTATGCGGCTGCGCGCTCGGCGCAGGGGAGACAAATCGCGCGCGCACGGCATACCGCTTCTGCATGCGCTGTCTGGTTCTTTCCCTCGCCGCCGTCGGCGCGGCGCTGTATCTCTGCGCCGGGCATCTGCTCGCCGTATCCGGCGCAGAAGCGGAGGCCGCTGCCTTTGGCGCAGCCGTGCTTCGGGCGCAGGCGCTCGTCCTCCCCGCGCAGGGCGCGGTCATCCTGATGACCATGCTCTCGCAGGCTGCGGGAAGAACGGTCCGCTCAATCTTCATTTCCTCCAGCCGTCAGGGACTCTTCCTGATTCCGCTGGTTCTGCTCCTCCCCCGCCTGATGGGCCGGGCGGGGCTTGTCCTCTGCCAAAGCATATGCGATCTGCTCGCTCTCCCCTTCTGTCTGCTGCTCTCGCGCGGCCTCTTTGATTCTATGCCGCGCCGCCGGGGGAAATCACCGCCGCCCTCCGTTGACGAATCCCCCCTTCCGGGCGTACAATAGGCCTGACAGCATACGCCTCAGAGAGGGGGATTCTATGAAGAACGCATCGCCGGCGGAGCTTGCCGCGCTGCGTGTGCGCGCCGCATCCATCCGCGGCGCACTGCCGCCGCTCACCCGCGGGGACGACGGCCGCCTCACGCCAAAGAGCCTGCAGGCCGTGCAGGAGATGGCCGGCCGTATCCTGCGCAGGGAGCGCGCCGTCGGCGCGTCGCTCGTGCTCGTCCGGCAGGACAGCCCGGATGAAACCATCTGCTCAGGCTTTGCCCGCCTCTCGCCGCGCATCCCCGTGACGGAGCGCACCTGCTTCCGCACGGCGTCCGTTTCCAAGCTCGTCATGAGCCTTGTGATCATGCATCTCGTCGAAATCGGCTGGCTGAACCTCGACGAGGACATCTCCGATGCGCTCGGCTATCCCGTCCGCAGCCCGCACGCCCCCGACGTCCCCGTCACCCTGCGCATGCTCCTCACCCATACCAGCGGCATCCGCGACGAGGGGAATTACGGCACGCGCGGCATGGAAAAGGGCTGCACGCTCGGGGAGCTGCTGCGCGACCCGCAGAACTGGACGACGAACCGACCGGGCGAGTCCTTCCATTACAGCAACCTCGGCGCAGGCGCTGCCGGCGTCGTCGCCGAATGCACCGCAGACACGCGTTTTGATTATCTGCTGCAGAATCTGATCGGCATCCCGCTGGACGTGCGCGCCAGCTACAACCCGGGCTTCATCGACCCGTCGGAGGATCTCGCCGACGGCTACAGCGTGCGCGGCATCCTCCCGCCGCGCCTGCGCTATGACGCAGCGAAGATCTCAGCGGCGTCGGATACGTCCGGGCCGGTGCGCCCGCAGGAGGATTACCTCGTCACAGCGGGCAGGCTGATCACCGACAGCCCCGGCATGGCTGCGCTCATCCGTCTGCTTGTGTCGGGCGGCGAAGTAAACGGGCAGCGCCTGCTGAAGAAGGAATCCATCGACGAAATCCTTGCCCTGCAGGACGGCAGGCCCGGCATCGCCCACGCAGGGCGCGGGCTGAACGCCGCCTTCCTGCCCGACGTCTTCCCCGGCTTCTCGGCCGTCGGTCATCAGGGCGTGGCCTACGGCATGTGCGCTGAGCTCTTCGGCGATCCCGCCCGCGGCTGCGGCGTCGGCGTGATGACCAGCGGCGTGCGGCTGGTGCGCTGCCCGCCGCTCATGCGCGCAGGGTTTGACCTGCTTGCACTCGGCTTCGCCGCGCTTGACACATAAGCGCAGACTGACCTTCACACTCATGACACAATTGGGGCTGTTTTGAAGCAATTTCTTCTATGATCAGCCATTCTCTCTTCAACAGTGCCGCATATACTGTAATCATCACAGGAGGCTGCCCACAGAAGCCGCCGCCTGCGCCACACAGTCTGTCACACATTGACCCCGAAAGGAGATCGATTTACACATGCGTAAAACCACTTCCCTCCGCAGCATCATTTCTCTGGCTCTCGTCATCGCGCTGCTGGCCTCCGTCGGCGTCTTCGCGCAGGCCGAGGCGCCGGAGTTCGCCCTGCTTGAGTCCGCGCAGGATGCGCCGGTGCTCTCCGTCCGTGAGATCGCCAAGCAGTGCCGCACCTCCGTCGTCGCCATCGAGACGGAGACCACCGTCACCTACAACGACTACGGCAATGACTTCTACAATCCGTTCGGCGGGATGTTCGGCTTCCCGGGCTACGGCTATGGCTACGACTATCCGGGCAGCCGCCAGCGCGAATACACCCAGACCGGCGCGGGCTCCGGCATCATCCTCTCCGAGGACGGCTACATCCTGACCAACAACCACGTCATCTCCGGCGCGGACAAGATCACCGTCTACGTCATGCCTGACGATCCCGACGGCGAAGAGGTCACCTACGAGGCAACGCTGGTGGGCACCTCCGAGAGCAACGACACCGCCGTGCTGAAGATTGACGCCACCGGCCTCAACGCCGCCGTCTTCGGCGACAGCGACCAGCTGGAGATCGGCGAGCCGGCCGTCGCCATCGGCAACCCGATGGGCAAGGTGCACGGCTCCGTCACCGCCGGCATCATCTCCGCCACCGAGCAGGAGCTGACCATCGACGACGTGACCATCTCCGCCATCCAGACCGACGCGGCGATCAACCCCGGCAACTCCGGCGGCGCGCTCTTTGACGAGCACGGCGCGGTGATCGGCCTCGTCTATGCGAAGTCCTCCTCCGTCTCCATCGAGGGCATCGGCTACGCCATCCCGGTCAACAGCATCAAGGAGCTCGTCTCCGGCATCATCAACGACCCGGCCTCCGTGCAGGCGCAGACCCTCGGCAGCCAGATCATGCTGGGCATCACCATCATGGACGTGACTGAGGAGCTCTCCAAGCGCTACTCCATGCCGATCGGCGTGTACATCAGCGAGGTGTCCTCCATGAGCGCCGCCGAGCGCGCCGGCCTGACCCGCGGCGACATCATCGTCGAATTCGACGGCCAGCCGGTCACCAACGCGGACTCCCTCAACGCCATCAAGGCACAGCAGACCCCGGGCGAGTCGGTTTCCATGAAGATCGACCGCAACGGTCAGGAGCTGACCCTCTCCATCATCATCCCGCAGCCGACCGCTGTGGAAACGGAATAATCCCTCCATCTGCCCTGCAGAGCCGGCCCCGCGCCGGCTCTGTTTTTCTCTGCCTGCTTTTTCCAGTTCGCGCGGATTCCTTGCGCCCCGCCTCCGGTTATGCTATCATGATCCTGTAACCGGCAGCCACCCCTGCTTATGTACCGCGCGCCCTTGCGGCGCATGGATGGAGGACGCTTCATTTTGAATATGCATATTGATGTTCACCGGGCTGCGGCGCTGCTGCTTGCGCTGCTCCTGCTCATTCCCTCCTGCGCCGCGATGGCGGAGAAGATTCTCTTTGAGGACGAAAACGGTCAGGTCATCCTTGATGACGACGGCGGGATGGTCTTTATCCCTGTCGCCACTGCCACGCCGGAGGATGAATCCCGCTTTGTCCTCAATGAGGACGACGTCGCCGCGCTGGTCTTCATCACGCCCGCGCCGACGCAGGCCCCGGAGCAGACCCCCTCGCCCGGGGAGATCACCGGCCTGATCGCGAAATACGATCTGCTCACGCCCATCCCCGGCACGCCCGAGCCCATGGCCGCACCGGAAAAGACGCTGCAGTACGGCGACTCCGGCGATCATGTCTATGCCGCGCAGGCCATGCTCACCGACCTTGGCTACTACCATGGCAAGATCTCCGGCAATTACCTCGAGGGCACGCAGAGCGCTGTGCGCCGCTTCCAGAAGCATAACAGCATGCGCGAGACGGGCAAGCTCGACGCGGCGACGTGGCTCGTGCTCTTCTCTACCGCCGCAGTCGCGCGGGACGGCACCACGCCCTATGCCACCCCGTCCCCCGTGCCCGTGATCACGCCCACGCCCGAACCGACGCCCTTCGTCTATGCGAGGAAGGCCGAGTACGGCGATTCCGGCGAGATCGTCGCCGCGCTGCAGACACGCCTTGCGGAGCTGGGTTTCTATGAAGCAAAGGTCTCCGGCGGCTTCTACAAGGTCACGCGCAATGCAGTCCGCGCCTTTCAGGCGCACAACGGCCTGAGTGTGGACGGCGTCGCGGGCCGCGACACGCAGGAGCTGCTCTTCTCCCCCTCCGCGCGCAGCGCAGACGAAGCCCCGCTGCCCTCGCCCACGCCGAAGCCTGCGCAGTATAAGCTGATGGTCGACGTCGCCAACCAGATCACCCGCGCCTACACCTACGACGAGAACGGCGAATACACCATCCTTGTGCGCGAGATGATCTGCTCCACCGGTACCAGGAAGAACCCCACGCCGCTGGGCACCACCATCATGCCCAGCAAGCGCGCGCGCTGGGGCTATTTCCCGACGTGGGATTCCCACGCACAGTACCTCACGCGCATCGACTCAGCGAACGCCTTCCATTCCGTGCTCTACTCCGCCGCGGACGAGACCACGCTCTCCGTCAAGTCCTATGAGGATCTGGGCTCGCCCGCCTCGCATGGCTGCGTGCGCCTGTATGTGCAGGATGCGAAGTGGATCTACGACAACTGCAAGGCCGGCACCATCATCACCGTCTACGAGGGCGAATACGACCCCGAATACACGATGACCCTGCGCCGCCCGCTCAACAGCTATACCCTGCGTGAGGGCAGCCTGCCCTCCGCCACGCCCGTGCCGGAATACAGCCGGGAGAACTGGCCCTCAAAGTACCGCACGCTCTACCGCGGGCGCAGCGGCGAAGACGTCTATATGCTGCAGGTGCGCCTTGCGGAGCTGGGCTATTACAACGGCACGATCACCGGCGGCTACTACGGCGGCACGATCAAGGCTGTTGAAGCCTTCCAGCGTGATCATGGGCTGACTGTCGACGGCGCCGCCGGCCAGCAGACGCAGTCCCTGCTCTTCTCCTCCGCGGTCGACCCCTCGCCCGCCCCTGCAGCAGAAGCCGCGCAGGAGCCGCAGGCAGAGACAAGCGCCGCCCCGCAGCCCACCGCAGAGCCAACGCCCACGCCCCTGCCGACCCGGCAGCCCACGCCCGCCGCGCCGATCGCGGACAGCGTGGGGTGAGCGCAGCGATATACAGCCTCATCTGCACAAGCCCATCCATGAGCGGATGGGCTTATCTTTTGCCAGCCTGACAGCCTCCAGGATTCTTCTTCCATATATAAAGAATCCGAAAGATACTGCACAACAGAAAAAAACATGATATAATAGAGTGTCTAATTATGTACAGCCGTGGGAAAGGAGCGATCATGATCCATATCCGAATCCGGCATCTGCGCGCAGCAGGTCTCGTCTGCCTGCTATTGCCAACGACGGCTTTCCTTCTTACGTGGGTGCGCCCGGCGATTGCCATCCCCTCCGCCGTCATGCTCTGTGCTGCTGTCCTGCTGTTCATCAGACGGGACGCCGCCTCCCCGGAAGAAGACGCTTTCGGCACAGAAGCAGAGCTCAGCATTTCCCTCCCCAGTCTTCTTACCGCGGTCATTGCCGCTATTGTCTGGACATTCTTCTCCGGCATAGGCGGCACATTCTTCCAGACCCATGATCACCATGGGCGCAACGCCATCTTTCACGATATGCTGGAGAATCCATGGCCCGTGTACTTTGAAGGAACAGACTACGCGCTGACCTATTATCTCGCCTATTGGATCCTGCCAGCGCTCTTTGCAAAAGGCGTTGCATTCTTCCTCGGCAGCGACGCGCTGTGGCCCGCCGGGAATGCTGCGCTCTTCATTCAGACCGTCGTGCTCCTGATCATAATCTTCCTTCTCCTGCTGCCGCTGGTCAGGGCGAGGTCTCTGCCCGCGGTCCTCGTTGCGCTCCTTATCTTCATTTTCTTCTCCGGCATGGACGGCCTGCCAGTCGCCATCAAGGACAACTGGACGCAGCAGTACGAGTGGTGGGCACAGTCCTATCAGTTTTCCAGCAACACAACCTGCCTTTTCTGGGTGTATAATCAGGCGCTTCCGGCGTGGCTGGCCACGCTGCTGCTCATGAGCCGCCCGCATGACCTAGGCTGGTATGCGCTTCTGGGGCTCTCCGTTTTCCCGTTCTCGCCGCTTCCGTTCGTGGGGCTGTTCTTCGTCATGCTCTGCTTGTTTTCTCTTCGCTTCGCAGCGGCCCTGCGCAGCGGACAGCCGCTGCCGCAGGTCAGGGCGCTTCTGCTCTCTTGCCTGTCTGCCGACAATCTGCTGGCCTGCGCAGCCATCATTCCGTCCTTTTTCTTCTATTTTCTAAGTAATCAGGCAACCAGAGACGGGGGCTTCGCGCTCATGCTCTTCTTCGACAAATGGGGCATGCTCGGTGCCGTATCCCGTCTGGCGCTGTTCTGGCTGATCGAGTTCGGTATTCTGGCACTCTTCATCGCCCCGTGCTGGCAGAGCGCGCCGCTGTTCGTCATTGCAGTGCTGTCGCTGCTGCTCGCTCCGCTGTTCCGCCTTGGCTACAACGCTGACTTCGCCATGCGGGCCTCCATCCCCGGCCTTATCATCCTGTGCGTATACGCCGCACGCACCCTGATCGACCGCGCCGCTCTCAGCGTCAGACGATATGAAGTCTGCCTGCTTGTTCTGCTCCTCGCGCTGGGCTCCATCACGCCCGTGCAGGAATTCAAAACCGGCATCAATATGGTCAGGCAAGCCGGCACAAACTTTATGTTCGCCGACTCGTTCAAGACGGTTCTTCATCCGGATGCCCATACATTCAACTTCATCTGCGACGATGTAAACAGTTCCGTATTCTATCGCTACTTCGCCAGAAAAGGAGCTGCGCGCTGATCCGCATTCCCATCCGCCCGAGACATAAGGAGATACTATGACCCGAACCGCATGGTCACGACTCACACTGGGTCTGCTGCTGTTTTTGCTGATTTCCATCGTCTGTTCCGTCGTGATTATCGATCCCTTCGAGATCTATCACGAGGCGCTGTTCTATATTCCCCCGATCGACAACGGCACACAGAACTATTCCAACGCCGGCATCGCCAAATCCTACGACTATGACAGCGTCGTGATCGGCTCCTCGATGACGGAGAATTTCAGCACGAAGCTGCTGGATGCGCAGCTGGGCGGCAGCTTCGTCAAGCTGCCGATCAACGGCGGCTCGCCTTTCAACCACAAGCAGATGATGGATCTGGCCTTCAGCACGCACGATGTGCAGCGCATCCTCTACGGCGTGGATGTTGAGGCGCTGACCTACTTCTACAAGACGCCCAAGTGCGAGATGCCGGAATATCTCTACGACGACAATCTCCTCAACGACACGCAGTACTGGTTCAACATGTCCGTGCTGGGCAAGTTCCTCCCCCGCTGCCTCGCCACGTTGGGGCAGAGCGACCCGGATCTGCGCGACACCATGTACAACTGGGGCGACCTCTACGACTACGGCAGGGAAGCCGCGCTGCGCGGCATCCGCATCAACGGGAAGACCATCCCGCAGAAGGAGCAGGCGCCCGTGCTCTCCCAGCAGAGCCGGCTCAATGTCGAGCACAACTACCTGCCCTACATCGAAAGCCATCCGGAGACGGAGTTCCTTTTCTTCTTCCCGCCCTATTCCGCTGCGATGTGGTACCGCTTCTACACCCTTGGCGACCTTGACTATCATCTCGCGCAGAAGGAGGCGCTCACGGAGATCTTGCTGCAGTACGACAATGTGAAGGTTTTCGACTTTCAGGCGAGGACGGACTGGATCCTCGACCTGAACAACTACATCGACGCCTCCCACTACGGCCCGTGGATCAACGACGCCATGACCATGCACATCGCCAGAGACGAATACCGCGTGACGGATACCGCCGTCATCTCCGCCAACAACGACGTCATCCGTGCGCTGGTCGGCGATATCGTCGCCTGCGGCGCATGGCCGGATGCATTCCCCTCCGCCGTTACCGACTGACCATCATCATGAAGGAGACTTCCCCACATGCTGTTCAATTCCTACGTCTTTATGCTGGCCTTCCTGCCGGTGACGCTGATCGTCTATTTCCTGCTGGGCAGGCTGCCGGAGCGCATCCAGCTCAATAAGCTCTTCCTTGTGCTGGCGTCCTTCTTCTTCTACGGCTACAACAATCCGAAATACGTGCCGATCATCGTGCTGAGTATCCTGATCAACTATGTGCTCAGCCAGGGCATGCTCACCGCAAAGAAAAAGATCATCCGTCTGCCGCTGATGCTCACGGGCCTGCTGCTCAATCTGGGCGTGCTGTTCTATTTCAAGTACCACGATTTCTTCGTCTCCAATCTGAACAGCGCGCTGGGCACCAGCTGGGCGCTCCATCATCTCGTGCTGCCGCTGGGCATCTCGTTCTTCACTTTCCAGCAGCTTTCCTATGTCATCGACAGCTACAGGCGCACTGTACCGCCGTATAACATTCTCGACTATTCGCTCTTCGTCACCTTCTTCCCGCAGCTGATCGCCGGCCCGATCGTGCTGCACAGCGAGGTTGTGCCGCAGTTCGCAGATCCGAAGAACCGTAGATTCAACTTTGACAACTTCGCCCCCGGCCTGTACGGCTTTGCGCTGGGCCTGTTCAAGAAGGTCATCATCGCCGACACCTTCGGCATAGCTGTGGAGGCGGGCTTCGCCGCCGCGCAGGGGCTCAACACCGCTGAGGCCTGGTTCGTCGCCATCGGCTATACGCTGCAGCTGTACTTCGACTTCTCCGGCTACTGCGACATGGCCACGGGCATCGGCCTGATGTTCAACATCAAGATCCCGCTCAACTTCAATTCTCCCTACAAGAGCATGAATATCCGCGAGTTCTGGCAGCGCTGGCATATGACGCTCTCCCGCTTCCTGACCTCCTACATCTATTTCCCGCTGGGCGGCAGCCGCAAGGGCATCGCCCGCACCTGCATCAACCTGATGATCGTCTTCCTTGCCAGCGGCCTTTGGCACGGCGCGGGCTGGCTCTTCCTGCTCTGGGGCCTGCTGCACGGCGCGGCGAGTGTGGGCTACCGCCTCTTCCGCAAGCAGTACGACGCGCTGCATCCGGCGCTCCAGTGGATCATAACGTTCCTGTTCGTCGTCGTGGCGTGGGTCTTCTTCCGCGCGACGAGCCTCGCCGATGCACTGGCCATCGTCAAGTCCATGCTGATGATGGACTTCGGCCCGATCCGCAGCGGCATCACCTCGGCCTTCGCCCTGCCCGGCGGCGCGTTCTCGGGCTATAACGCGATCTTCATGCTGGGCTGGTATGCGCTCTCGCTCTTCGCCTGCCTCGGTATGCGCAACGCCTACGAGAAGACCATGTCCTTCAAGCCCACGCTGCTCAACGCCTTCACCACCGTCATCCTCATCCTTTACTGCACGCTGTCCCTCTCCAACGTCAGCGTCTTCCTCTATTTCAATTTCTGATCATGATGATGAAGAGAAAAACATGGGCGCTTCTGACCCTTGCGGGGATCCTCAGCGCGCTGGCGCTGCTGTCCGCGGTGGTCATCGCCATCGACCCCTTCCAGGTCTACCGACTGGCCACAGGCTATATGCCGCCCATCGACAACAAAACGCAGGTCTACGCCAACGCAGGCGTGGTGCGCCGCTACGAATATGACAGCGCGATTGTCGGCACCTCGGTGACGGAGAATTTCCGCCCGTCCCAGCTGGATGCGCTCTACGGCGGCCGCTTTATCAAGCTGTGTACCTCCGCCGGCACGGCGTACAACCATGCGCTGCTGCTCGATCTCGCCTTCAGGACGCACGACATGCGGCGCGTCCTCTACGGACTGGACGTCTATTCCTTCGTCGGCCCGCTTGATAAGACCGGCAGCGAGGTTCCGTTCTATCTCTACGACAGCAACCCCTTCAACGACGTACAGTACTGGCTCAACCGCTCCGTGCTCGGTTCCTTCCTGCCGCGCTGCCTGCGCGCATGGGGGCAGCAGCAAGACGACACCATCCGCGACACCATGTACAACTGGGCCGGTAAGGACGAATACGGCGAGGCCATGCTATACAACGCGCTCTTTGACGAGCCGCAGACGCGCCTGCCCGCCGACCGCTATGTCTCCGCATGCCTCGATAACCTGAATGTCCACGTCATTCCCTATATCACCGCGCACCCGGAGACGCAGTTTGACTTCTTCTTCCCGCCCTATTCCGCTGCGGAATGGTCCAACATGGAGAGCAAGGGTATCCTTGACGCCATGCTCACGCTGCGCGGCCTGTGCTACGACACGCTCTGCGGCTATGAGAATGTGACGATCTACGATTTCTCTGCGCGGGAGGAATGGGTCAAGACCATCGCCAACTACAAAGACACGCTGCACTACGGCGAATGGATCAACGAAGAGATCGCCGCCTGCATGGCAGCGGGAGACGGCGTCGTGACCAGCCGCAGGCAGCTGGACGACGCCACGGAGCTGCTGCGTACATGGGGACTTGACATGCACGCAGCGGGCCGCTGGATCTACAACTGAACTCAGGAGGAACCATGTCACAGAGAACACGTCGTCCTCTGCAAAAGAAGAGACGGCGCAGGAAGAGCACGCCAAATCCGCTTTCGCGGATGCTGGGCGCAGGCGCTATCGTCGCACTGATCGTGATGCTGTGCGTCGTTGCCGCAGGCGCACTGCCGACGCTCAACCCCGCCGAGACCGCAGGCGCTCACAGCGCCGGCGCACAGCCGGAGACAACCGCCGAGCCGACGCCCTCGCCTGTGCCGACCATCACCCCGACGCCCCCGCTCTACGCGCCCTTCGGCGCGCAGTTTGGCCATGGCGGGGAGAATCTGATCCCCGCAACGCCCACGCCCAACCTCACCCCGAAGCCCACGCCTGCCCCGACCGCAGCACCCACCGCAGCCCCGACGCCGACCGCCGAGACGCAGCGCACGCTTAAGCGCGGCATGAGCGGCAAGGACGTGCGGAAGATGCAGGAGGCGCTCGCCGGGCTGGGCTATCTGGACGACGCCGCGGACGGCGTGTTCGGCCAGAACACCGGCAGGGCCGTCACATCCTTTCAGGCAGTCAACGGCCTGAGCGCCGACGGCATCGCCGGGCAGAAGACGCTCACCCTGCTCTACAGCGGCGATGCGCTCAGCGCGGACAAGGCTCCGCCGATGGACTATCTCATCCTCGTCAACCGCGACAAGCCGCTCGAGAAGAACTACCTGCCCACAGATCTGGTGGAGATCGCCAAGGTGATCCCCTCTGATGTGCTCAAGGTCAAATACAAGGGCATGCGCGCCAACCGCACCGCCGCGGAGGCGCTCGGGCGCATGCTCGAGGACGCCATCGAGGACGGCGTCACCAACTGGCAGGTCTCCTCCTCCTATCGCGGCTATGCCGATCAGCAGGCGCTTGTGGATCAGTCTGTCGCCAGCTTCCGGGAGAAGAACCCCAGCTGGTCGCGCGATCGCTGCCTCTCGGCGACGTACCAGACGGTCGCCCCCGCCGGGACGAGCGAGCACATGACGGGCCTCGCCTTTGACATCACCGTGCCCGGCGTCAGCTTCTCCGGCACAGAGCAGCAGAAGTGGCTGCACGAGCACTGCTACGAATACGGCTTCATCGTCCGCTTCACCAAGGAGAAGGAGAGCATCACAGGCTTCCTCGCAGAGAGCTGGCATTTCCGCTATGTCGGCACGCAGGCCGCCGCCGTGATGACCTACAACAACTGGTGCCTTGAAGAATATGTCGACAAGATGGGGCTGTGAACCGCATAAAAAACAGACCGGACTGCAAAAGCAGTCCGGTCTGTTGATATCCGTCAGAATTCGGAGATGATCTCCGTCCAGATCTGGTCGTACAGCTGGGTCTTATCGCCGAGGTACTTGAAGACCTGACACTTGTCCAGCGTCTCCTGCGGCGGGTTATTGACCGGGGAGGCATTGTATTCCTCCGCGCCCATCAGCTCAATCGCCGCCTTGTTGGGGATGGCGTAGCCGACGTAGTCGTAGTTCATCGCGGCGATGTCCGCCCGGCAGAGGAAGTCAATGAACTTCTCTGCGCCGGAGACATTGCGCGCATTGTGCGGGATGCACATGGAGTCATAGAAGATGTTGCTGCCTTCCTTCGGCACGACATAGCTCAGCTCGTCGCTCTCGCTCATGCAGAAGGTCGCGTCGCCGCTCCACACCAGCGCAACGGATGCCTCACCGCCGACCATCTTGTCCTTGACCTCGTCAACCACATAGGCAAGGACGAGGGGCTTCTGCGCGATGAGCAGCTGCTTGGCCTCCTCCAGCTGCGCGGGGTCGGTGGAATTGAGGTCATAGCCGCACATCACCAGCGCGATGCCCAGCGTATCGCGCGGAGAATTGAGCATGAACATATCCATCTTATAGGTCTCGTCCATGAGCGTCTCCCAGCTGGTGGGCGCCTCCAGAACAGCCCCTGTGTTATAGAGGATGCCCATGGTGCCCCATGTGTAGGGCACGGAATACTCGAAACCGGGATCGTAGCTCTCATGAATGAATCGCTCGTCGATGTTGGCGACATTCGGGATGTTCTCCCAGTTGATCTTCTGCAGCAGATTCTCCTGAATCATGCGCTCGACCATGTAGTCGCTGGGGATGATCACATCGTACGCGGAGCCGCCCATGGCGATCTTGGCGTACATATCCTCGTTCGTCTCAAACGTCTCGTAGATGACACGGATACCCGTCTCCGCCTCGAAGATATCGATCGTCTCGCTGTCGATATAGTCGCCCCAGTTGTAGACGGAGATCGTCTCGCCCGTCATGGGCACGGGGTTCTCGGGCATCGCCGCCCACGGGATGACCTCCTCCTCTTCCTCCTCGATGATCTCCTCCTCGCCGGCGGAGGCCAGCAGGGCAACAACGATCACAAGGATGACGAGGAGCCAGAAGCCCTTCTTTTTGAAGATGTTTTTCATCGCGTTCCCTCCGGTCAGCAACAGCCGCTCCCTCAGTCCGCTTCGCGGACAGCTCCCTCAGGAGGGAGCTCGCATCGCGACTGATGAGAATCAACAAACTGACATACTGATAAGCATTTTCAGACCTCCCTCTTGAGGGAGGGGAACCATCCGAAGGATGGTGGAAGGAGTATTAGTACGGGATTCTCACCTTGTCCACCTTATCCTGACTGCGCGGATCCTTCCTCAGGTCGGACAGGTTGATGCCGATGAGCAGCACGAACACGCAGACGAAGATGATTGTGGACAGCGCGTTGATCTTCGGGGAGATGCCGCGCTTGGCCATTGTGTAGATGGTGATGGACAGGTTGGACACGCCTGAGCCGGTGGTGAAGAAGCTGACCACAAAGTCGTCGATGGACATGGTCAGCGCCATGATGAAGCCGGAGAATACACCGGGCATGATATCCGGCAGAATGACGCGGAAGAAGCCCTGCAGCGGTGTCGCGCCCAGATCCTGCGCCGCCTCGGCGAGGTTCGGGTCGAGCTGGCGCAGCTTGGGCATGACGCTCAGCACCACATACGGCACGCAGAAGGCCACATGGGACAGCAGCAGCGTGACATAGCCCAGCTGAATCCGCGCCATGGCGAACAGCAGCATCAGCGACACGCCGGTGACAACCTCTGAGTTGAGCATCGGCAGGTTGACGACGGAGAGCATCGCCTGACGCGGGCGGCGCTTCATCTGGAAGAGCGCGATCGCGCCCACCGTGCCAAGCGCCGTGGAGATCACCGCCGCCAGAATACCGATGGAGAGGGTCGTGCCCAGCGCAGACATGATGGCCTCGTCGGCAAAGAGCTCCCTGTACCACTTGAGGGTGAAGCCGCCCCACTTCGCGCGGGACTTGCTGTTGTTGAACGAATAGAGGATGAGCATGACGATCGGCGCATAGAGGAACGCCATGATCAGGCCCACATAGGCCTTTCTCAGCTTCTTGGCCATCAGAGGATGCGCACCTCCTTCACCGGCTCGTCGTCCTTGTCGATCTTATTCAGAGCGCCCATGAACGCGAGCACGACCACCATCACCAGCAGCGAGAGCGTCGCGCCGAAGTGCCAGTCGCTCGACTTGCCGAACTGGTTCTGGATGATATCGCCGATCAGCGGCACCTTGCCGCCGCCCATCAGCTGGCTGATGACGAAGGTCGTCACGGCGGGCACAAAGACCATCGTGATTCCCTCCAGCACGCCGGGGATGGAATAGGGCAGCGTGACGCGGGTGAAGCTCTTGACCGGGCTCGCGCCCAGATCCGCCGCCGCCTCCAGCAGGGACTTGTCGATCTTCTCAATCACCGTGTAGATCGGCATGATCATGAAGCTCAGGTAGTTGTAGACCATGCCGAGGATGACGGCGTTCTCGTTGTAGAGGAAGATGATGCGCCGGCGCACGCCGCGGCTGGTGAGCCACTCGTCAAACGCTGGCAGCATCTCACGCAGGGACGCAATCCAGTTATTGAGGATGCCGTTGTTCTCCAGAATGCTCATCCACGAATAGGTGCGCAGCAGGAAGTTCATCCACATCGGCAGGATCAGCAGCATGAGCCACAGCGCCGGGCGCTTGAAGTCTGTGCCGGTGAGAATGAGCGCCACGGGATAGCCCAGCAGCAGGCAGATCAGCGTGGTGATGATGGCGACCTTGAACGAGCGCAGCAGCAGCCGCAGATAGGTCGGCTCAAACATACGCCTGAAATTGGAGAGGGAAACAACCGTCTTTTTCTGCGGGCGGACGGCGGTCACAGACCCGTCCTCCAGCTGGAAGACCGTCGTGCCGTCCTCCTGCACGATCTCGGTATAGGGGATCGGCTCCTCCACCGTCACGCCGTACCAGACGATCATCACCAGCGGGACGACGATGAAGATCGCTGCCCAGAGCATGAACGGCACAGCCAGCGCCTTGTTTCTTTTCATCGCAGGCCCTCCTTACAGCGCGCGCTCGGCGTGCTTGCGCAGCACGTCGGGCGAGGTCTCGCTCTTGTGCATGACCTGAATATCCTCCGGCATGATGGTGATCTTCACATGCGTACCCACAGCGCGCGCATGCGTGGAATGCACCAGCAGCACGGACTCGCCCACGCGTACCTTCATCTCATAGTGGACGCCCTTAAACAGCAGCGTCTCCACCACGCCCTCGGGCACATTGGCGACCGGATCGGCGATGGGCTTGAGCTTGACGTCCTCCGGGCGCAGGACGATGTCGACCTCGGCGTTCTCGCCAAAGCCGCTGTCCACGCACGGGAAGTCGCAGCCAAGGAAGCGCACCAGCCTGTCGCGCAGCATCGTCGCCGTCAGGATGTTGCTCTCGCCGATGAAGTCCGCGACAAACGCGTTCTGCGGCTCGTTGTAGATATCCTCCGGGGTGCCCAGCTGCTGGATCTGCCCGGCGCGCATGACGGCGATGCGGTCGCTCATGGTGAGCGCCTCCTCCTGATCATGCGTGACGAAGATAAAGGTGATGCCGCTCTCGCGCTGAATGCGCTTGAGCTCCAGCTGCATCTCGCGGCGCAGCTTCAGATCCAGCGCGGCCAGCGGCTCGTCCAGCAGCAGCACGTCCGGCTTGTTGATCAGCGCGCGCGCAATGGCCACGCGCTGCTGCTGTCCGCCGGAGAGGCTGGCGATCTTGCGCTTGCCAAAGCCCTCAAGGCCGACGAGCTTCAGCATCCGCTCAACCTCGGCGGCAGTCTTCTTCTTGTCCTCGCCGCGCAGGTCCGGGCCGAACGCCACATTCTGCGCTACGTTCAGATGCGGGAAAAGCGCATAGCGCTGGAACACGGTATTGATCGCGCGCTTATACGGCGGCAGCGGGATGATATTCTCCCCCTTATAGAGGATCTCGCCGCTGGTTGGCTTCTCAAAGCCGCCGATGCAGCGCAGCAGCGTCGTCTTGCCGCAGCCGGACGGTCCCAGCAGCGTCACAAACTCATTCTTGCCGATATCGATGCTCACGCCGCCCAGCGCGGTGAAGCCATCCTCGAAAACAACGCGCAGATCTTTGATAGACAGAATCTTTTCCATTTGATTCATCCTCCGGTATATGAAATGACAGACCGGACACCCCCGGCCCCAGCGCAGTCAGTCAGAAATTCGGGGGTGTGCAGACCCAGACGACCGAGGCCGGGGTCTTGCCCGTGTTCCTGAGGTAATGCGTCACCGACGGCTTATAGGAGAAGCTGTCCCCCTTACGCACGCGGTACGTCTTGTCGCCCAGCACCAGCGTGATGCTGCCGGCGAGCACATGGCCAAACTCCTCGCCCATGTGCGGCAGATCCTCCTCCGTCGCAGCGCCGGGCTCCAGCGTCACCATGATCGGCTCCATGTCCTTTTTCTGGGCATTGGGGATCAGCCAGTGGATGGTCACGCCATCCTCCGTCTCCTTGACGAATACATCCTCCTTGCGGCAGACAGGGTTATCCCCCTGATCATCCGAGAAGAACTCATGGAACGAAGAGCCCAGCGTGGTCAGAATATCCTCCAGCGTCGAGAGGGAAGGCGAGGTCTGATTGCTCTCCAGCTGGGAGATGAAGCCCTTGGACAGCTCGCAGCGGTCCGCAAGCTCCTTCTGCGTCAGGTTGTTCTTCTGGCGAAGCCTGCGCAGCTTTTCGCCGATGTTCATTTCCACAATACCGCCTCCGTGGTTTAGTAGCACAAAACTTCAAGGTTATTGTCACGATGCTGATTAAATCACATTTTGACCCCCATGTCAATATCTGAGGAAAAACTGACGCCCACAAATTTCATATTGTTCGCCTTTTTCGGCGCATCACCCCGGGCAAAACGGCATTTTTTCAGCTATTCCTGTCTTTTTCGTCTTTGCAGTACATGACCCCGAATTTACATTCTCTAAACTTCACATCCGGATCAAAGCCTCTTTTGTATCGTGCAGTTAAACTCTGCGTTCAATTCTGCAGAACCCTGCGCACAGGAAAAGCCCTCTCCGCAGGGAGAGGGCTTTGCTGTCAGGCTGTATCCGGAATCAGGAGGGATCGGTGATCTCGGTCATAAACTTTGCGCGGGTCACGGGCGCCTCCGTGTCCATACCGTCGCGGGTATGCTCGCCGGACGCCGGGAGCGTCTGCCCCTCGCCGGTCATGTAGATCGTCGCAAGCTGGCCGACGGCAATCTCCATACCGTCCTCAAGAATAACCCAGACGGGATCCTTCCATACGCCGGTAGCCACGTTGTCCACGCACAGCAATGCACACGGGCTGCCGTTGTAGTCGGCAAAATCCATGACCTTGCCGCGGAAGACGAACTGGACGTCGGCATAGCGGGCCGGATCCTTATGCAGGCTGTCATACTCCAGCGCGCGCATCTTCTGGCGGAAGGCAGCGATGCCCTCACGCTCGGTGAAGACGCGGGTGAGCGTCAGGTCCATCTCATGGTCGGTGTGATCCTCCGCCTTTGCGCGCAGGCTGAAGGTGACGCTCTCCTCGCTGTCGATGAACACGCGGATGCTGAACGCGCCGTTCCTGTTCGCCTGAACGTTGGTCTTGGTTCCCTTGCCGCTGATGAAAACGGTCGCATCCGGCTCCGTACGGCCCTTGATGATCACATTCGTTCCGGTGAAGACGGTCTCCGTCGGCTCAAGAATCTCCAGCTTCGCCAGCGGCTTCTCGTAGGTGATGGAGAGCATCTGCTCTGCCTTATCCGTCATGACAGCCAGCGTATGCTCGCCCGCACCGGGCAGCCTGATCGTCAGGGCGAAGGTGCCGTCGCGCTTGGCGGTCGTCATGCCCAGCGTCTTGTCATTCACCACGGCGCGCACGGACGCGGACGCTTCCGTCCTGCCGGTGATGGAGATCTGCGGGTCGTTGGTATAGGCGGGGACGCCCTCCACCGTCATCTCGCCCATGGAGGCGATCACCGGCGCCACGCCGGGCGTAGGCTCCGGCGTCGGGACGGGGGTTGCGGTCGGGGCGGGCGTGGGCTCCGGCGTCGGGGCGGAGAGCGTGCTGAGCAGCTTGATGCCGGAGAGCACTTCCTCCATCCGCTCGTCGTCCGCAGCCTCGGGGGCGCGGCCCACGATGGTCTGAGAGATCATATACAGCTTGCCCAGATGCAGCGTCGCATAGCGCAGGGTATAGACCGGCATGGACGCATACATCGCCGAGGAGGTCAGCCTCACGCAGACAGGCGTCGTGCTGATCAGGCTGCAGCTCTCATAGAGCCCGCTCTCCTCGAACTGCGCCGCAAACGCCGCAAGCCGCTCGTCGTTCAGCTCCGCCATATCCATGACGTCCTTGAAGCCGCCCGCGCTGACCACGCTCACGGCGATCTGCCCGCCGTCCTGCGGGATGACCTCCATCACAATGCCGGAGGCGATGTAGCTCGCCAGAATGGCTTCCTTCGTCGTACCAAGGGACTCGATCAGCGCCTCATGCTCATCAAGATTCGTCTGCGTGAGCACGGTCTCGCCGGCCTTCTGCGTATAGCGGAAGCCCTCATACGGAAATACATAGGTCGCCTCCTGCGCAAGCGCGGGCATCGCGCCGATCAGGAGCGCCGCGATCAGCAGCGCAGCAGCCAGATGCTTCATTTGATATACCCCTTTCCCGGGACACGGGCGACGCCGCCCGCCAAGATTCATAACAGATTGATTATACCACAGATCAGGACTTCTGTACAAGGGACTGCACATCGAGGCTGCGCCCCATAATCTGGGCAAAGGCAAACAGCAGCACAACATTGCAAAAGCGCATCGACGCCAGCGGGTCGCTCTCCATCATGCCGATGATCAGGCATGCCGCCGCGATCATGCACAGCACGACATCCTCCATCCTGCCGCTGCGCGCCCCGGCGTAGAACACGCGCAGGCACGGCGCAACCAGCAGGCCAAGGAACGCCGCGATCAGCGCAAAGCCAATCAGGCCGAAATCCGCAGCGAACTGCAGATAGGTGTTATGCGCCGTGGCGGAGCCGCCCTCCTCGAGCAGCGTCCCTTCGACAATCCGGCTGCCCGTTCGCCCGACGCCCTGCCCGATCACAAAGTGCCTCGGGTTTTCGCGCCAGAGCCTGAACAGGTTCTTCCAGATCAGCGTACGCCCTGTGAAGGTCGCGTCGCCCGCACCGCGGGCCGCATAGCCCGTCACATTCTCCTCCTGCTGCGCCGGCTCTTCCGCCTCCGCGGCGGCGGTTGCAGCCAGCAGCCCGAACGGCTGCGCCGACACATGCTGCCCCGCGGCGGCGCGTTCATAGTGCGCCATCGCGGCGTCCGTGCCGGCAGATGCCGCCATATAGCCCGCAGCAAACACCAGCACACCCGCCAGCACGCCCGCAGCATGACGCGCCGCCGCGCAGCGGAGCCTGCTGCAGAGCCGTCCTCTGCAGGCCACATAGCCATACGCGCCAAGCGCCAGCGCCGCAAGCAGCGCATAGCGTGAGGTTCTGCTCTGAGACAGGACAGTCACCACGGCCATCATGACCGCCGGGATCAGATGCGCCGCCTTCATCAGCAGCGTCCTTCTGCGGCACACGCCGATCAGGCACATCAGCGTGCAGAGCATCGCCAGCATGCCGGTGCTGTTATGGTGCTGGCCGATTCTCAGGATGCCATCCGCACCCACGCCGAAGCCGAACACACCCTCATACGCTCCATACAGCTTCACGCCGGCCACGCAGCCCAGCGCGGCGGCGCCCAGCACAAAAGACAGCGCCGCAAACAGCGCCGCAGCAAGATCGAGCATATGCTCCCGCTCCTGCGCCGTTCTCAGGCTGACGGAGACGTAGATGCCGAAGTATGCCGCGGCAAACCCGTGCCAGCTGCTCATGTTATTCTTCGTCAGGCCAAAGCGGAGCGCGAACGGGACGATCACCCACAGCGCCAGCACGGCAAGAACAGCGACGTCATACCGCCGCCCGGACCTGAAGGGCCTGCTCTCCAGCAGGCGCACGCAAAGCACGCAGCCCCACGGAATCAGCACATAGCTGTCAAACGCCATGACCTTTTCCTGATGCCAGAGCAGCGGCCCCATGGTCAGCACGCCCCAGACGACGAGCGACGCAAACATGAACAGGCATTCATTCCCGATCACATAGAGCGCTGCGCGGCGCAGGCGGTTGATCGCCTTCTCCATCATGCCTCATCTCCTTCCTGTCCGTTCCTATCGTTCTCCCCGAATTCATGCGCGGAAAGCAAAAGGCGGGGAGGATCGCTCCTCTCCGCCTGTGTGCATTACTCGCCCAGCACGTCGACAGACTCCGTCTGCGCCGGCTGCTCCACGACGGCCTGAGCCTCCTGCTGCGCATTCTGCGCGCCCTCGGGCTTCGGGCCGCGGCGGCCGCGGCGGCGGCTGCGGCTCCTGCGGGAGCTGCCGCTCTTCTCAGTCTTTTCGGTCTTCTCCGCGCGCTCAGCCTTCTCGCCCTGCGCGGCGCGCTCAGCCTGACCGCTGAGCATGATCACCACGCGGCGGTTGGGCTCCTCGCCCTCAGAGTGCGTGGTCACGGCCGGATGATTCTGCAGCGCGGTGTGCAGCACACGGCGCTCATAGGGATTCATCGGCTCAAGGACAACCTTGCGGCCCGTCTTCTGGGCGCGGTTGGCCATGCGCTGCGCCAGACGGCGCAGGCTGTCCTCGCGCTTCGCGCGGTAATTTTCGGTATCCAGCGTCACGCGGATGTAGCCCTCGCGGCCCTTGTTGACCTGCAGGCTCGTCAGATACTGCAGCGCGTCGAGCGTCTCGCCGCGGCGGCCGATCAGGATGCCCAGCGTGTCGCCGATCATATGGATGTACAGGCTGTCTTCCTTGCTGTCGTCCACATAGACGTCAACCTTCACGTTCATGCGCTCGGTCACGTCCATCAGGAAGCGCTGCGCACGGCCGGCCGGGGTCTCCTCGTCATGCATGATGGGCGGCTCGGTCGGGGTGAACGCCTGAGCGGGCACCATCGGCGCATACTCGCGCGGCTCGGTCTCCTTCTGCGGCTCCTTCGTCTCGCGCGGCTGCTTCGGGGTACGCGGCTTCTTCGGCTTGGCGGCCTTCGGGGTCTCCTCGCCGGCAGTCTCGGTCTTCTCGGCCTTCGGCGCAGCAGGCTTCTCGGCCTTCGGCGCAGCGGCCTTCTCAGCCTTCGGCGCAGCAGGCTTCTCGGCCTTCGGCGCGGCAGCCTTCTCGGCCTTCGGCGCGGCGGGCTTCTCAGCCTTCGGCGCAGCAGGCTTCTCGGCCTTCGGCGCGGCGGGCTTCTCAGCCTTCGGCGCGCTCTTCTTGCGGCCCTGCGCATCGCTGCTGAGGCTGAAGCTGCCCAGCAGATCGCTCAGGCCCTGATCATCCTCATTCTCGTCCTCCATCACAGTGATGCGGACGCGGGCGGGACGGCTGCCGAACAGGCCGAACAGACCCTTCGCGCCCTCCTGAATGACGTCAACGCGGACGTCGGCGATCGTCACGCCAAGGGCGGCAAGGCCCTCGTCGATCGCTTCCTGCGTTGTTTTCGCAGTAAATTCCTGACTCCTCATCAGATGCCAACCTCCTCAGCCTTGGCCGCCTTACGGTCCTGCTGCTTAAAGTACCTGTCAAACGCGATCTGCTCAACGATGGCGTAGATGTTAGACACCACCCAGTACAGCGCGAACGCAGAGTTGTAAATCGCACAGAAGTAGAGAGACATGAAGGTCATGACGTAGATCATGGTCTTGCCCTGCTGCGCCATCTGGTCGTTCTGCTGCATGGTCAGCTTCTGCATGAGCACCTGCGTGCCGACAGAGAGCAGCGGCAGCACGAACCAGCCGTTGCCGGCCTGATAGATGGTGAAGCGGATGATGCCAAGGATGCTCAGATTGGACAGACCCGGGACGGCCGCGATATACGGCGCATATGCCTCAGACGCGATGAACGGCGCGGCAACCTCGTTGACGAACGCCATCGCCGCATTGCGGTCGGCAAAATTCAGTGCCTCCGGAATGACACCGCTGGCAGCGAGCTCGGCGCTGACGCGGTTCCACACGTCAAACTCGATCAGCTGCAGGGACTGCACGTCCGGCAGATAGGTCGCAAACGGGGAATCCGGCATCCACAGGTTGCGGATCCAGAGGAAGGAGTCCGTAAACGTGGTCGGGTCGATCTCAGGCTTATGGAAGAAGGTGAGGAACTGCACAACGAGCTGCTCGTTGGCAAACGTGCGCAGCGCATAGAACATCGCAAAGAGGATGAACATGGAGATGATCATCGGCAGGCAGCCGCCCATGGGGCTGACGCCCTCCTTGCGGTAGAGCTCCTGCATTTTCTGGCTGAGCTTCTCCTGATCGTCCTTATACTTCTCCTGCAGCGCCTTCATCTGCGGCTGCACGGCGGACATGCGCATGGTGGAGCGCCTGCTCTTGAGGTTGAGCGGCATGACCGCCAGCTTGATCAGGATGGTGAAGAGGATGATCGTCAGCGCGTAGTTGTTGATAACCATCTGCAGCGCATTGATCAGCGTCAGGAGCAATGAATTAAGCGGATTCATATCGGGTGATTCTCCTTGCTTTTTGCCGGCTGCGTCCTTGCGCAGCCTGATTCACGATAAGCCGCCCGCGCATCCGCCCGCACAACGCAGACAGGACGCGGGGTCACACGGCCCGCAGCGCCTCAGGGCACGGGGTCGTTCAGATCCCCCTTGTAGAAGGGATGGCAGCGCAGAACGCGCCGCAGGGCAAGATAGCCCCCCTTGAATGCGCCGTATTTCTGTACGGCCTCCAGCGCATACCTGGAGCAGGTGGGGGTAAAGCGGCAGCAGGGCGGATACAGCGGGCTGATATATCGCTGATACAGGCGGATCAGCCCGATCATGATGCGTTTCATCATGGCTTGTTCCCATCCTTCTGTGCGGCCGGCGCGGCGGCCCTTGCCTCGGCCTCTTCCGCGCTCAGGAGGAGATTCTGCCTGCGCAGCAGGTACTGCATGGAACGGCACAGCTTGGAAAAATCCGCTGTGGCTGCCGGCTGGCGGGCAATAAAGACGTAGAGCCCCTGCTTCATCCGGGGCAGGAGGGGGGCGGCGGCAGCACGCAGGCGGCGCTTGACCCGGTTGCGCTCGACGGCGCAGCCGATCTTCTTGCCGACGGAAAAGCCGACCTTGAGCGTCTTCGCCTTGACATACAGCATGACCATCTCATGCGAGCCGCCGGACGCGCCGCGGCGATAGACGTATTTGAACTGTGCGTTCTTTTTCAGGCTGTATGTTCTCTGCAATGCTTTCCGCTCCCCTGATCACAGCCGGCATGCCTGCGCATGCCCGGCCGTACGCCGGCTTCGCAGCCGGCAGACTAAAGAAAAAGGCCCGTTCCCGGTCATTGCCGGGGCCGGACCGAACGCCCCGCCCGGATGCCGGGCGGTATGCGGTTCCGCCTGAAGGCGGAGTATCAGCTATGGATTACACCGGATTGGAGACAGCCAGTCTGGCGCGGCCGCGGGCGCGGCGGCGGGCAAGAACCTTGCGGCCATTCTTGGTGGACATGCGGGCACGGAAGCCGTGCACCTTCGCGCGCTGACGCTTCTTGGGCTGATAAGTTCTGACAGAGGAAGCCATAATTTACACTCTCCTTATTATGATAAAGGTTGTTTGGACAAATCTGTTCGCGCCGCAAGACGGCACGCTGTTCCATGCTAAAGCTAGTATAGTATACTTCACCGCCGCATGCGAAGTCAAGAAGAATTTAAGCTGAAGCCTCAAAAAATGAACGAAAACCGCAGGATTCGGAAATAATTGGGTAATAATTCCGCCGCCGGGAATGCCGGCTGCCGCACCTGCTCCGGCTGCGCGTATTGACTTTCCGAATTATACAATGATATAATGAATCCAAATCGGGCCTGCGCACAGTGCACGCCCATCTGTCAACCGCAATCCAACAACCGGGAGGTTTTCATTTATGCGTCGAATTGGTGTGCTCACCTCCGGCGGCGATGCGCCGGGCATGAACGCCGCCGTTATGGCTGTCGCCAAGGCGGCCCGCAGCTACGGCATGTCCCTGATCGGCATCAAGCGCGGCTACAACGGCACGCTCTGCATGGGCGGCGGAGCGGACGACATGATCGAGATGGATCTTGACACCGTCCTTGATATCGCCGACCAGCCGGGCACCTATCTGCGCACCGCGCGCTGCCTTGAGTTCCTCAAGCCCGAGATGCAGATGCGCGCCGCCAACAATATCCGCGAGATGGGCATCGAGGGCGTCGTCGTCATCGGCGGCGACGGCTCCTATAAGGGCGCGCAGGCGCTCTGCCGCCTCGGCATCCCCTGCGTGGGCATCCCCGGCACGATCGACAACGACCTCGCCTACACCGAGATGACCCTCGGCTACGATACCGCCGTCAACTCCTGCATCGACGACATCCGCGCCATCCGCGCGACCAGCCGCTCCCATGACAGGCCGGCCGTCGTCGAGGTCATGGGCCGCCACTGCGGCGACATCGCGCTCAAGGCCAGCGCGGGCACCGGCGCAGAGATCTGCATCGTGCCCGAGGTGCAGTGGTCCGTCACTGAGGTCGCGGACCGCATGTCCCGCCTGACCGCCGGCGGCAACCCGCGCCTGACCGTCGTCGTCGCGGAGGGCGCATGGGACTCCATGCTCCCGATCGACTGGCGCCGCATCCTCAAGGATCACGGCATGCGCGTGCACGACGACGACCCCATCTCCACCCGCTTCCTCACCCGCGTGCTGCGCTGCCTGACCGGCACCGAGGCCCGCACCACCATCCTCGGCTATACGCAGCGCGGCCGCCAGCCCTCTGCGTATGACAGCTGCTTCGCCTTTGAGTCCGGCGTGCTTGCCGTCAATCTGCTGCGCAACGGCATCGGCAATCAGGTCATCGGCGTCAAGGACGGCCGCGTGTTCTTCATGCCCATCGAGGATGCGCTCAAGGAGAAGCGCGAATTCAACCTCACCCTGTACAACACCATCAACAGCCTGTAACTTCACGGGGGATCCGGCGCGCAAGCCCCGGGTCCCTCTTCTTTGCCGTCTTCCATCCATGCAGGAGGATTTATGCTAGCCAAAAACGCCGTCTTTGAGATGACCTGCGACGCCTTCGGGCAGGATGCGCAGGGCGTATGCCGGCACGAGGGCATCGCCGTCTTCGTCCCGGGCATGCTGCCGGGCGAGCGCGCGCTCGTGCGCATCGTCAAGCCCGAGAAGCGCTACGCCTTCGGACGCGTGGAGCGCCTGATCACGGAGAGCCCGGAGCGCGCACAGCCGCCCTGCCCGATCTACAAGCGCTGCGGCGGCTGCTCCTGCCAGCACATGCAGTACGAGACCTCCCTGCGCTTCAAGCAGGAGCAGGTGCAGGCGCTGCTCGAGCGCGTGGGCGGGCTCGATATCGCCGTGCCGCCCGTTATGGGGATGGAGCATCCCTTCGCCTACCGCAACAAGGGCGCGTACCCCGTCGCCGTCCGGGACGGGCATGCCGTCTGCGGCTTCTTCGCCCCGCGTAGCCACGACCTCGTCCCGCTGCCCGCGCAGGGCTGCATGATCCAGCGCGAGGACTCCGCCGCCGCCGTGCGCGCGGTCTGCGCATGGATGGACGCCGCCGGCGTCGCCGCCTATGACGAGGTCACGGGCAAGGGGCTTGTGCGCCATGTCATGACCCGCTCCACCCGGGGCGGGGAGCTGATGTGCGTGCTGGTCGTCACCCGCGCGCAGATCCCGCAGAAGGACGCGCTCATCGCCGCGCTCAGGGGCGCCGTACCCGGGCTGGCGAGCGTCTGCCTGTCCGTCAATT
The DNA here is from genome assembly GCA_017938795.1 of Clostridia bacterium. Lineage (GTDB taxonomy): Bacteria > Bacillota > Clostridia > Christensenellales > Aristaeellaceae > Ventricola. Next base: position 17,736 of record JAGBAV010000041.1, on the reverse strand, counting down.
CCCGCCGCACCAACGTCATCCTCGGCACGGAGATTCATACTCTCTGGGGCAAAGACGTCATGGAGGATACCCTCGGCGGGCTGTCCTTCTCCGTGTCCCCGCTGTCCTTCTTTCAGGTCAATCCCGAGCAGACGGAGAAGCTCTATCAGCTGGCGCTCGACTTCGCGCAGCTCACCGGCGGCGAGACCGTCGTGGACGCCTACTGCGGCGCGGGCACCATCTCGCTCCTGCTGGCGCAGAAGGCAAAGAAGGTCATCGGCATCGAGATCGTGCCGGAGGCCATCCGCGACGCGCAGCAGAACGCCGCGCGCAACAGCGTCGCCAACACGGAATTCATCGTCGGCGCGAGCGAGGAGGTTCTCCCCCGCCTCGTGGCGGACGGGCTGCGCCCCGACGTGATCGTCATCGATCCCCCGCGCAAGGGCTGCGAAGCCCCCGTGCTCGAGGCCATCATCGCCGCGCAGCCGGAGTGCGTGGTCTATGTTTCCTGCGGCGCACCGACGCTCGCCCGGGACGCAAAGCTCCTCACCGAAGGCGGCTACAAAGCCGAGAAGGTGCAGTGCGTGGATATGTTCTGCTGGACGGGCGCGGTGGAGACGGTTGCGCTGTTTTCCAGGGGCAGCAAGTAACTCAATGTCATCAGCACACCGGAATCAAACGCACACCCTGACCTCTGTCATCCGCCAAGGAAGGACGCCGTAATGTTTACATGCTTCCCCTATGTCATCGCCCCAGCCCTCACCCATTGTCTGGAATCTGATGTTCCGGCGTTTCTCGAAGCCAATGGGCGGCCTAAAACGCTCGCCCATGTTCAGGCTGTGGCTGAGGTTTGTGGGCAGATCGCCATGCAATATGGGCTTGACGGGAGCAAGTGCCGTGCTGCCGGTCTGCTCCATGATATCAGCGCCGTGATCAGGCCGGCGGATATGCTGCATTACATAACCTTGCTCGGTCTTCCTGTTTGCGAAGCAGAGGCGCGATACAACTTCCTCCTGCACCAGCGAATGTCCCGGTTTGCTGCCGCAAAGCATTTCGGGATAACAGACATCGCTGTGCTCAGCGCGATTGAATGCCATACAACCCTGCATGCCAATGCCACGCCCTATGATATGGCGCTGTTCATCGCCGACAAGCTTGCGTGGGATCAGCCGGGCACCCCTCCCTATGACAAGGTCGTCCGGTATGCTCTGGAGCGCTCGCTGGAAGCCGCCTGTCTGGCATACATGGAAGACACCATGTCCTCCGGGCGGATGCTGTGTCCCCATACCAACTGGACGCTCGCCGTTGACTGGCTGAAACAGAAATCCTGATCCATCAGGCTTCAGCGAAGATATCTCCCTCTGAGCAGAGCATCCGTCATCATCATCCGGGCGCAACAGTCCTCCATAGTCAATCACAGCAAAAACGCCGACCGGCATCGTGATGCCGGTCGGCGTTCTGTATTCCGGTTATTCGTGATCCTTGGCGATGATCCTGCGATGCGCCTCCGCGCCGATCATCCACTTATCCGACTTCCAGCGCCGCAGCAGGATAAGCCCGCGCAGCATCTCATCCAGCGCAAAGGCCGTCCACACGCCATAGAGCCCCCAGCCCATCACAATACCAAGCAGGTAGGAGCCGCCGACGGAGACGATCCATCCGCTGGCCTGATTGACCACCAGCTGGTACTTCACATCGCCCGCCGCCTGCAGCGCGCCGGAGATGGAGTTATTGAGCGCGCGCCCGATCTCCACGACAAAATCGATGACGATGACGCCGGCCGCCAGTTTGAGGATCATCGGGTCATCCGTGAAGAGCCCCATCAGCGGCCTGTTCACAGCAATGATCAGCAGGGAAAAGGCCATATTGGACAACAGCGCAATGCGCGTCACCAGCGCGCGGATCTCCTTCGCTTCGTCATATTGCCCCGCGCCCACGCGGTAGCCGACCATCGTCGAATTCGCCATCGAGAACGCCCAGCCCACCAGCGCGACATAGTGCACGATATTGGAGACATAGACCTTGGCTGCCATCATGGTATCGCCCGTCAGGGAGACGATGGAGGTCGTCACCAGCTGGCTCAGGCTGTAGGCGAGGTTGTTCATGCCGCCCGGGATACCGATGGACAGCGCAAGCCTGAAGTCCTCCACCGGGAAAGGACGCAGATAACGCAGCGACAGGCGGATGCCCGACCGCGCGACAATCACGAAGGAAAGAATCATGCCGCCCACACAGCCCAGCACGCTGGCAATCGCCACGCCCACAACCGGGTCGATATGACCTACCAGCTCGGGATGGAAGACGACGATGTAATTGCCCGTGAGGTTGATGATATTGACGGTCAGGTTGATCGCCAGCGGCGCCTTGGTGTGCCCCATCGAGCGGCAGAGGCTGTTGAGGATGATCGACACTGTCTGGAAGACCATCAGCCCGCCGACGATGCGCATATAGCGTCCGGCCGCCTCCAGCGCCGCATCCTCCAGCGCCATGATCACCAGCATCGCATCCGCCCCGACAAGGAAGAGCAGGCCGAAGAGCAGACCGATCACCGTGTTGACCACCACGGTGATGGAGGCGAGCTTATTGACCTTCTGCAGGTTTTTCATGCCGATGGCCTGATTGATGCAGACGATGGTGCCTGTGGCGACCGCCGTGCCGATGATCATGCAGAGCATGATGTACTGGGAGGAGACGCTCACCGCATTGACCACGCTGTCCGATATGCGGGAGAGGAAGGCCACATCCGCCAGCTGCACGGTCGAGCGCAGAACCATCTCCAGCAGCATCGGCAGCGCAAGCTGCGCAAGACCGACACGGCTGGGATCCTGACGGCGCTCCCTCTCGGACACCCAGAGGTATTTCTTCATATTCATATGGATGCAGCTCCTTTGCTCGATCCAAAAGATTCCCCTCATTCTACACCAGTCCATGCGCTTTGTCCATCCGGGAAATACGTAAATCTTCCATATCCCGGTTCATTTTCCGCCCCGCCGGCAGAAATCAATCAGCCCTCCTCCATAGCATGGAGGAAGGCTGCCGTCAATCCATATATTCATCTGTAAGTCTGTTCCCCGGCCCGGGAGGAATCACGCATGCACAGCCGCATAGCGTTCACTGCCGAGCACCTCCAGCATATGGCTCATCGGCGTGGAATTACCGTTGAACTTCCGTCTGAAGGATTTCGTGCCCGCGCCGCTGACCAGCGCCGTGCCCAGCGTGTGCGCCGTGACGGGCGCCTGCATCTGCCAGCTGTTCACGTTATGGAAGACCACCGTCGGCAGGCGGTATCCGTTCGCCTCGAATTCCTTCTTCGCGCTTTCGTATACCGTCTCGTTCGGGTTTCTGACCGCCTGATTGAACTCCATATCCGAGATGATATAGAGCGTGGCAGGCATCTCATCCTGACCGGCGCCGCAGGCAATGGCCGTCCTGAGGATGAGGTCAAACACGGCCTCCATGTTCGTGCTCTCGCCCCAATCGGCGCGGGAGAGATAGAACAGCTTGTCTTTGAGCGTTTCGCCTCGGATGGACTCCAGGTGTGGTCTTTCGCTGAAGGTGATGAACTTCCCATGGAAGGGACCCTTGCATCGCTCGGCATGATAGATACCAAGCGCCTGCGAAACCATCGCAGGGAATGCACCAAAGCAGTACATTGAGCCGGAGGTGTCGATCACGCTGATCGCGTTCTCCTGCTCCACGTCATTGGGCAGCGAGCTCCAGAGTGCCTCCAGCGTTTTCTCGCCGGCGACATGTTTTGCATACGCTCCCCAGCCGTGGGTCTCAAAATACGGGCGCAGAATCTCATAGGGATAGAGCGTCCCGGCGTGCATCGTCCGGCGGCCATCAGCGACGTCCCGGAGATATGTGCCGTATCGCCTGCCGTCCCGCTTTGCAAACGCGCTGCGGTACTTGAGCATCGCCTGACCGGGCACATGCTCATAGCGCACGTCAGAGAGCTTCTTCTGCGTCAGGCTGCGCTCGACAATGCCGCTGTGCCTGCGCAGCGCGGAGAGCATGCGGCGATACGTCTGCTCGTTCATGCCCAGCGCACGGCAGAGCACGCGGGCCTGCCCGCGCGTCCTCGCGCTCGAGGTGTTGATGGACGGCAGCCACTTCGCCATCAGCGAGATTCTGGCCTTGGCGTCGCCCATCAGGCGGCGGCTCAGCGCGGCCATGTCCTTCTCCAGCTGCTCGCGGATGCAGCGCACAACTTCCTTCTCAGCCTTCGTGCCCATCAGGCACATCAGGTCGTCCCAGCGGCCGTACTCGGCGATCAGCGCGACATTCTTCTTCGCGGATTCCGGCCATCTCTTCGCCGTGTAGCGGATCAGCGTACGGAAGAGCTGGCGCTCGCCGAGGCCCTCGCGGATATCGCGGATATGGAAGAGCAGCTTCATCGCCAGCTCTCTGTTCTCCGCATATGCGCGGGCAAAGCGGCGGATCTGCTCGTATTCACTCTGCCTGCGCAGCGCGCCGGCGGTGGAGAACAGATCAAGGCATGCGTCACCGGCAGAAGCGTGAGTCACAGCGCCGTTGAGCGTCGTGGTATAGTTGGCTTCCTTGGCAAGCTGCTGAACAAATTTGTTCATGTGATTCCTCCTTTCTTTCGTTCTGACGGCATTGCAGCCGCCGAAAAGCGCATGCGCCTCCGGGAGCGCGGCTGGCTGCGGCGGCTTTACCGCAGCCCTGCGCCGCCTGCACAGGCAATCCGCCTGTCCTGTGCATGCGTCCCTTCCGGCGGCCCGCCCCCTCTGCCAAAGGGGACGCCATCCCTTCCGCTGCGGATGTTCGCATCATCCGCAGCGGAAGAGACTGCTCTTGCCGTTCGGGCAGTCAGCCTTTCCCGCTGCTGCGCGCCGTTCTCCCCTCCGCGCCGGCGCTCCCCCGTTTCGGGTTATGCGGGCGGGCCGGGGTTTTTGTGCAGGAGGGCCGTCCTGTCCGCCCTGCTCTGCGCTGCTTCCGGTTCTGTATGCCTCGCGGCATCCATTCGCCCTTCTCCCCGTTCCGTTGATCGGGAGCGATTCACCTTTCACAGACACATGCTCGTGCGTACTCTCCGGCTTCATCCGTCATGGGGGATGCAAGCACCTGACCTGAACCGAACCTCACAGTGATCGTCTGAATCTCGACGCAAAGTATGATGTTTCATTCATCTTATGCTATCTTCTTATGATGAAAGACTGCCCAACTGCGACCGCACCTCCGTTTCAGAACGGTTGAGTCGTGGGGATCAGCGTCACATGACTACGGGGCTTTCACCCGATGCTCGTTTTCGCTTATGTCTTTCCTGCTGTGTGCGCCATATTCAGTCGATGTGTGAGTAAGCAGATTCTGGTCTGCCAAAGTCTGTCTCCTGCCCGACTTCTGGCGTCAGTATACCAGCCGGCCGGAGGAACAGCACGGAAAAAAAGATGCGAACACCGCGCCGTATCTGCACGCATTGTGTCCGCATCTGCTGTTCTTCTGTTGTCCGGATTGATCGCTCATCCCATCCCGAGGAGGCGCTCGGCGTTCCCCGAGATGATCGCCTGCGCATATTCCCCGGGGCAGTTCTCCCGGATATAGGCCAGCCCCTGCGCTGCCTGCGGGCTGCGGTGATTCATCCTGTGCGCATCCGTGCCAAAGAAATGCGCCAGCCCGCCATGCAGCAGCCGGCGTGCCGCATCGCGGATGACGGCGTCGGGCTCCTGCGCAAGGCTGTAGGCGTTGATCTGGATGAGCGCACCCCCGCGGATCATCTCCTGCGCAAAGCGCTCGCTGCCAAAGGCCAGCGGGCTGCGCTCCGCATGCGCGGCAACGGGCCGCCAGCCTGCGCCGGCCACCTCGCCAAGGGCGCGGCGCACCTCGTCCTCCCGTGCCCGCGGGCTGAATTCCACAAGCACATATTCCGTGCCGTTGAGCGTGGGCAGCTGCCCGCTGCGCAGCCGCTCCAGCACGCGCGGCACACTGCCCAGATAAATCTCTGCGCCGAGGGCAAGGCGCATCTGCGGGAAGAGGCGCGACGCCTGAGCGCGCAGCGCGGCAAAGCACGCCCTCGTCCGCCCCGAATCACCAAGGAATGCGCTGTCATGCGGCGCGGCGATGATCCCCCGCACCCCCTGCACATGCGCCGCCCCCATCATCTGCAGGGCCATCGGCATATCGACCGCGCCGTCGTCCACCCCGGGCACCAGATGCATGTGAATATCAATCACCGCGCCGCACCTCCCACAATTGTATCTGTATGTAGATTCTGTGCCGGACGCGCGTTTCCTTCCGGCTGCCCGTCATGCAAATTCCTGCGATTTTCGGCGTCCGCTAGGATTTCGGGCTCCTCTTCGGGAATATAGTATACACCTGTCATTCGGAGGTGTTTTTGGGATGAAAAAACTGCTTGCTCTGCTCCTTGCCGTGCTGCTCTTCTGCCCCGCCGGCGCCTTCGCGGCAAAGGCCCGCTATATCGTCACCGATGAAGAATCCGCCCGCCATGCCGAGCATCTGAGTCTGCATGCCTATGCAGACGACTGCCGCGCCACGGGCAACTACATCCGGGTGCGCTCCGCCGGCAACCTCTCCGAGGTCATCGGTCATCTGGAGCAGGCAGACCGGTTCACCCTGCTCGGCCTGCACGCCGGGTATGCGCTGATACAGATCACATCCGCCCATCCTACCAGCCCCGACTCGTGGGACGGCCTGACCGGCTGCGTCGACCCGGACTATATCGACTGTACCTGCACGGACGAGGCGTATTACGGCTGGGACAGCGCCCCGCTGGACGACGATCTGAGCAGCTATGTCGGCACGACTGCCATCGTCTGCACGGGCAACAACCTGCGCGTGCGCAGCAAGCCCGTGGACGGAGAGATCATCGGCCACATCGAGAAGGCGGACGAGATCCTGCTCCAGCAGCTTTGGGGCGGCTGGGCGCAGATCCGCGTGGTCCGCGCCGCAAGCACCAGCTATGATTCATGGAATGGACTGTCCGGCTGGGTCAGCGCCGCCTACCTGCGCGGCAACCCCAACGCCCTGCGCGACCCCAACGACCTGCCCGATCCGGACGACGGATGGCAGCAGCCCGATCCCCTCGATCCCATCCCGATCCTGACCGTCACGCCCGACCCCATGCAGTATGATCAGCTGATCCGGGATCCGTCCTCCACGCCCGAGCCGTATACGCAGATCCTCCCCCTGACGACCAGCCCCGTCTGGCAGCAGCCCATCACCATCACGCCCGTCCCCGTCACGCAGGACGACAGCTGGGACGGTTACGGCTCTGTCCTTGAGTATTACTACAAGGCGATCGTCGAGCAATGGGACGACGAGCGCATATCCGAAGAGGGCTTTATTGAGCCCTATGATTTCCCGCGTTCACTGGACGGCTATGGCTTCGTGCTGCGCGACCTCAACCGCGACGGCACGCGCGAGCTGCTGATTCTCAGCAGGGACTACCTGACCGACAGCTCCGCCTACCTCTTCGCCGTCTATGCCATGCAGGACGGCAGCCCCGCGCCCGCCGCATGGAGCTGGAGCCGCAGCCGCCTCTATCTCTGCAGCGATGGCAGCCTGCTTCAGCAGGGATCCATGGGCGCTGCCTACGCCATCAACTACATTCTGGATCTGGCCGACGGCGTTCCTGTCATCCGCGAGGGCGTCATCAGCGGCGAATATGCGTTCAATAACCAGACGCGTATCGGCTGGGCGCTCGTCGACGACAACGGCGAATACTCCCGCACCGACTACCCGAAGCTCTCCGAGGACGAAGCCTATCGCCTCATCGGGGAGTATGAGAGCCGCATCGTACGCCGGCTCTATGACTTCACCTCCTTTGCGCAGTACGCGCAGTCGCGATAACCCCACCACCATGGATAAGGAGCGCCTCACATGAAGAGATTCAAGATTGCCTTCATCGGCGCAGGCTCCATCGGCTTCACCCGCGGCCTGCTGTCCGATATCCTCTCCGTACCCGAGCTGCAGCAGATCGACGTCGCGTTCATGGATATCAACGAGCGCAACCTCGACATGGTCTACCAGCTCTGTCAGCGCGACATCGAGGCAAACGGCCTTGACATCCGCATTAAGAAGACACTCTGCCAGCGTGAAGCCGTGACCGGCGCGAAGTACGTCATCGACTGCGCGCGCATCGGTCTGCTCGACGCCTTCGAGCTGGACGTCAATATCCCGCTCAAGTACGGCGTGGATCAGTGCGTGGGCGATACCCTCTGCGCGGGCGGCGTCATGTATGCCCAGCGCGATATCGCCATGCTCAAGACCCTGTGCGCCGATATCCGCGAGGCCGCAGAGCCCGGCTGTATGCTGCTCAACTACACTAACCCCAACGCCATCGTCACATGGTACTGCAACAAGTACGGCGGCGTTCCGACGGTCGGCCTGTGCCACGGCGTACAGGGCGGGCACAAGCTCATCGCCAAGGCGCTGGGCTACGAGCAGAAGGAGATCGACATCGTCTGCGCCGGCATCAACCACATGACGTGGTATCTCTCCGTCAAGCACGACGGCGAGGAGCTCAACGGCAGGCTGCTTGAGGCGCTGATGGCCGACCCGGAGATCGCCAAGACCGAGAAGGTCCGCATCGACATGATGAAGCGCTTTGGCTATTTCTCCACCGAGAGCAACGGCCATCTCTCCGAATATGTGCCGTGGTACCGCAAGCGCCCGGACGAGATCATGCGCTGGATTGACCTTGGCACATGGATCAACGGCGAGACGGGCGGCTATCTGCGCGTCTGCACAGAGGGGCGCAACTGGTTTGAGACCGACTTCCCGAACTGGCTCAAGGAGCCGCCGAAGGTCTATGCGCAGGAGAACCGCGGGCAGGAGCACGGCAGCTACATCATCGAGTCCATCGAGACGGGGCGCGTCTACCGCGGCCATTTCAACGTCGTAAACAACGGCTGCATTACCAACCTGCCGGACGACTGCATCGTCGAGGTGCCGGGCTTCGTGGATACCTTCGGCATCAATATCCCCGTGCTGGGCGATCTGCCGCTGGGCTGCGCCGCCTGCTGCCAGAGCAATATCACCGTCCAGCGCCTCGCGATGGAGGCCGGCGCGCACGGCGACATCAACCTGCTGCGTCAGGCGATGATGATGGATCCGCTGGTCGGCGCGGTATGCAATACCGAGGAGATCTGGCAGATGACCGACGAAATGCTCATCGCGCAGGCGCAGTGGCTGCCGCAGTACGCGGAGGAAATTGAGCGCGCGAAGGAGCGCTGGGCGAAGGCCGAGGCCGACGGCACGCTCATCCCGCCGATCGTCACCGAGGGCGCGGCGCGTCTGCATGTGAAGACCGTCGAGGAGATGGCAGCGGATAAGGCCGCCGCGCGCAGGAACGCCGCCGAAGCCGACAAGGCGCAGGAGCGCCCTGCCGCGAAGTGATCCCCCAGAAGCAAAACGGGCTGCGGAGCCAACCGGCTCCGCAGCCCTTGATTGTATTTGGGATGAGGCTTACGCCTGCTCGACGCCCGCGAGGAACACACGCTTATCCGCGTAACCCTCGCCGCAGACGATGAAGTCCGCCTGCTTGCCGGTCTCGATGGAGCCGACGACGTCCTGCACGCCCAGCGCACAGGCGGGATTGTACGTCGCCGCGCGCACAGCGTCCTCCTCCGCAATGCCCCAGGAGAGGACATTGGTCAGGCACTGCCACAGGTTCGCTGCGGAGCAGGCGATGGTGCCGTCCGCCAGCTTCGCCACGCCGCCGATGAGCTGCGCCGTCTGCCCGCCGATGTCAAACGTCGTGCCATCCGGCTGACCGGCACAGCGGCCGGAATCGGAGATGATGATCATCCGCTCGCCGCCGAACATGGAGAACGCCAGCCTCACAGACGCGGGATGGATGTGCATGCCGTCGCAGATGATCTCCGCACGGACATTCGGATTCTCCACAGCAGCGGGGATGACGCCCGGGTTCCTGTGGTGGATGCCGGGCATCGCATTGTACAGATGGGTCAGGTGCGTCGCACCGGCGTCAAACGCTGCCTTCGCATGGTCATAATCGGAGTCGGTATGCGCAATGGAGACCGTGCAGAGCTCCTTCACCTTCTCCACAAACTCCGCCGCGCCCTCCAGCTCCGGGGCGACGTCCACGATGCGCAGCATGCCGCCGCAGTCGTCATAGAGCTTCTTCAGGCCGTCATAGTCCGGCAGCTTGAGATACTCGGGGTTCTGCGCGCCGCGCTTCTTATAGGAGAAGTACGGCCCCTCCATATGCACGCCGCGCAGGACGGAGCAGCCCTTCGGCGCCTCCTGAGAAAAGCGCTGCGCATTGGCGAACGCCTTCGCCAGCACATCGTAGGGCAGGGTCATCGACGCGGGCGCGAAGCTCGTCACGCCGCAGCGAAGATAATACCTCGCCATCTCCACAAGCCCCTCGTAGCAGCCGTCGGAGAAATCATAGCCGGAGTTGCCGTGGCTGTGGACCTCAATCAAGCCGGGGATGACCGTCGCGCCGTGCAGGTCGACCGCATCCTGCGGCACATCCTGCGGCAGCACCGCGCCGAACTTCCCGTCAACGACCTCGAACGCGCCGGTATGGAACGCAAAGTCACCGCCAAAAATGCGGGCATTCTTGTAAAACATCGTATGCTCCTTACTTCCGGATCTCCGGCAGGGTCGCCGCAGCGACGGACTGACCGACGCGGCGGGTCTTCTCGTCCGGCAGCATGACCTCAACCTTCTTCGCCAGCGCCGGGAACTCATCAGCAAGAATCGCATTGCAGACAGAGAGGATCGTATCGCCGCCCTTGCCGCTCATCACGCGGCCGAGCATCATCATGTGCTCGATGTCGTAGAACTGGCTGTAGAGCACGACGGTATACGCCAGATACGCGCCGATCGTCTCATAGATCGCCTTCGCGCGCTCATCGTCCTCCGCCATCAGCGCCTGTACGACCTTCAGCTTCTCCGCAGGGCTGAGCGCCGGGTCAAGCTCAATGCCGGCAAAAGGCGCCAGCTTGATGACGGCGTCCTGAGAGAAGTACTTGCAGCCCACGCCGTAGTCGGTGGACCACTCGTCCTGCATCGCGCCCGCCTGCAGATCGACGGGGGCAAAGGCAAGCTCGTTGAGCCAGCCCATGACGTTCTTGTCCTTGTCAACATAGCCCACAGCCTCGGAGGTGCCCATGGCGATGCCCATGATATTGCCCACGCCAAGGCCCATTGCGCCGGCCAGCGCAGAGACATCGCCGTCGTTCGCCACGACGATCGGCACATTGCCGATCTCCGCCGCGGCGCGGTCATAGATCGTCTTGACCTTCTCCCAGTTGCTGCGCGGCACCTTGATGAACAGGGAAGCAACCATCGGCGCATTGCCGATGAACACGCCGGCGGAAGAGACGCCGATGGCGTCCACGCGCGGCATCTTCGATGCGGCGGTCCTGAATGCATCCAGAATATGGCCATAGTGGTAATCCGGATCCTCATTGATCTTCGGGAACCAGACAACCTCCTCGGAGTAAACGCACTCGCCGTCGATTACAGCAGAGACCTTGCGGTCAGAGCCGCCCGCGTCAAAGCCGATGCGGCAGCCATCGGTATGGCCGCCCATGGGCTGCGCCTTCTCGTTAGCGGCGGGGCAGGCCTCCAGCGGCAGATCGAGGATCTCGATCTCGCGCTCATAGAGCTGGCCGACAAACTCATGATCAAAGTGACGCTCGCCCTCGGGCGTATATGCCGCCGCGAGCTTCTTCGCGATATCGCTGCAGCCGCAGACGCTCACGCGGAAGCCGCCGATGGACCAGAGCAGGAACTTGACATACCGCTCGACATAGCGATAATCCGCCTCAGCCATCTCCGGCGTGCCGTAGATCTTCGTATGATGGACGGACACTTTGCCTGCCTCGCGCTCCACGGCGATGGCGATAGGCTGCGCCGCGCCCTTGAGGTAAGCCTCTCTCCAGACGCCGAACGGAATGAACGTCGGATCCAGCTTCGGGGCGTGCTTCATCTCATAAGAAATACCCAGATACTGCATGAACAGCTCCTCCTGAAATGGTTGGTATGTGGATATATCTGCGCCGCCGGATCAGATCAGGCTGAGCGCATCCTCGTCGGCGACGAGCACGAAGTCCTTATGCATCTGCAGGATAGACGCCGGAACCTGCGGCGTCACCGGGCCGAAGAAGGCCTTCTTCACGATCTCCGCCTTATCCTTGCCGGAGACGATCATCAGCACCTTGCGTGCATGCATGATCGTGCGGGTTCCCATGGTGTAGGCCTGGCGCGGCACCTCGTCACGGGAGGCGAAGAAGCGCTTGTTGGCCTCGATGGTCTCCTCCGTCAGATCGACGCAGTGGGTACCCAGATCGAAGGCATCGCTCGGCTCGTTGAAGCCGATATGGCCGTCGTGGCCGATGCCCAGCAGCTGCAGATCCACACCGCCCACAGCCTCGATCACCGCGTCATAGCGCGCGCACTCGGCGGCGGCGTCCATGTTGTTGCCGTCGGGCAGGTTGATCCTCGCGGGATCGATGTTCACATGATCAAACAGATTCCTGTGCATGAAGCTCCAGTAGCTCTCCGGATGCTCGCGCGGGAGGGAGCGGTACTCGTCCAGATTCACGCTTGTCACAGCGGAAAAATCGACGTCGCCGTTATTGTACCACTCAACGAGATTCTTGTAGGTGCCCACGGGCGTGCCGCCGGTCGCAAGGCCCAGCACGCAGTCGGGCTTGCTGACAACCTGCGCGGCGATGATCGCAGCCGCCTTGCGGGACATTTCCTCATAATTCTTCGCACGGATGATTCTCATAGGGATACTCCTCCTTATCACGATCTCCGTCATGCATATGCATGGCATTGTATACATTCTGTGCCTGTAATCCTCCGCCGCAGGCGCATGCCCGCAGGCAGAATCATACAGTTTTTCCTTATATTCTATTTTACAATAAAATCCATTCCGGTGCAATGGCATATCTCCGCGTTTCTGTCCGCGGGCGGCGCCTTATGCCGCCGCATCTGCAATGATATACAAAACCGGGCGCCCGCATGACAGCAGGCGCCCGATGGCGTATTGAATTACTTGAGCATCTCGCGGGCGACGTTGGCGATATTCTCCGCAGACAGGCCGAACTGCTTGAGCAGATCCCACGCCGGGCCGGAGTGGCCGAATTCGTCGTTCACGCCGATGCGGCGCATGATGGTCGGGTGCTTCTCCGCCAGCAGCGCGGCGACAGCCTCGCCCAGACCGCCGATGATGGAATGCTCCTCGCAGGTGATGACCTTGCCGCACTCCTTCGCCGCCTTGAGGATGATCTCCTCGTCCAGCGGCTTGATGGTGCAGATGTTGATCACGCGGGCGGCGATGCCCTCGGCCTTGAGCGCCTCGGCAGCCTTCCTCGCCTCGTCGACCATCAGGCCGGTGGCGATGATGGCAATGTCGCTGCCCTCGGTGAGCTGCTCGCCCTTGCCGATCTCGAACTTGAAGGTCTCCTCATCATGGAAGACCGGGATCGCCAGACGGCCAAAGCGCAGATAGACCGGGCCCTGATGATAGTAGGCGGCCTTCACCGCAGCGCGGGCCTCGACGTCATCGGACGGGCAGAGCACAACCATGCCCGGGATGGAGCGCATGAGCGCAAAATCCTCGCAGCACTGATGGCTCGCGCCGTCCTCACCGACGGAGATGCCGCCGTGGGTGGCGCCGATCTTCACGTTCAGCTGGGGATAGCCGATGGAATTGCGGACCTGCTCGAACGCGCGGCCGGCGGCGAACATCGCAAAGCTGGACGCGAACGGCACAAGGCCCATCGTGGACATGCCGGCAGCCGCAGCGATCATGTTGCACTCGGCGATGCCGCAGTCAAAGTGGCGCTCCGGGAACGCCTTGCGGAAGGTGCTCGTCTTGGTCGCAGCGGCGAGGTCGGCGTCCAGCACGACGACGTCCTCATGCTCCTTGCCCAGCTCTACCAGCGCCTTGCCATAGCTCTCACGGGTGGCAACCTTCTTGATCTCACTCATTTGCAGCCTCCAGTTCCGCAAGCTGCGCGCGCAGCTCGCCCATCGCCACTTCGTATTCCGCGTCGTTGGGGGCCTTGCCGTGCCAGTCGACGCTGTTCGTCATGTAGCTGACGCCCTTGCCCTTGGTGGTCTTCATCAGGATCGCAGTCGGCTTGCCCTCGCACGCCTTGAAGGCCGCGAACGCCGCCTCCATGTCGTCGAAGCTGTGGCCGTCGATCTCGATCACGTTGAAGCCGAAAGCAGCCATCTTGTCGCTCACCGGCGCGGTGTTCATGACGTCGCAGGTGCGGCCGTCAATCTGCAGGCCGTTGAGGTCGATGATCGCGCAGAAGTTATCGAGCTTGTAATGCGCCGCAAAGAGGAAGGCCTCCCAGACCTCGCCCTCGGCGATCTCGCCGTCGCCCAGCAGGGTGTAGACGTTGACGTCGCGCTGCTGGAACTTGGCAGCCTTCGCCATGCCGGCAGCAACGGACACGCCCTGGCCCAGAGAGCCGGTGCTCATATCGACGCCCGGCACGGTGACCATGTTCGGATGGCCCTGCAGGTAGCTGTCGATATGGCGCAGCGTCGGCAGATCCTCCACCGGGAAGAAGCCGCGGTTGGCCAGCGTGGAATACAGACCCGGGGCGGTATGGCCCTTGGACAGCACGAAACGGTCGCGCCCCTCAGCCTTCGGGTTGGCGGGATCGATGCGCATCTCCTTGTTGTAGAGATAGGTGAACATGTCCGCCGCAGAGAGGCTGCCGCCGGGATGACCGGCCTTCGCGCCATGCGTGGACTCGATAACGCCCATACGGACTTTGCAGGCCATTACAGCCAGCGCCTTTTTCTCCTGATTTGTCATACTGTTCCTCTCATTCACCAGATACTTCATGGATAATGGTGTCTGCGTGGGGAGGGGCTCCGGCCGCCGTATGCGGCGAAGGCCGTACTCCACCGGGATTCTCTATAATATTTCTTCAAAGAGCCGCTTGTTTCCTTGTTCATCCGGACAAAAATCAGCAGAACATGCGATATTGACCGCCAAGCATCAGCAGGCAGAAGAAGTAGAGACAATTGTCATAATAGCGGCGCGGGCCTCTGCGCAGCGGCGTCTCCCAGAAGAGGCGCAGCCACATATCCGCCCGCGCGCTGTCCGACGCGGCGGAGGCCGCGCCCATCACAGCGACGATCGCCGTGGGGTGCATCGCTGGCTCGTCATGCGCCGTGCCGTCAAGGTCGTACGCGCGCAGATTCTCCATCGGCAGCTCGCCCGCCATGAAGTCCTGCAGCCGCGTGACCACCGCGCTCAGCGCCTCATTGCGTCCGTTCCAGATTGTGTCCAGCGCAATATTCATCGCCACGCGGTACGCGTCGGAGTAGTAAGCATAGGGCTTGCCGAACATCAGCACCGGCGTGCCGTCATACTGTGCATACTCCGGGCTCATGCCGGTGACAGGATGCGCGCTCATCGCGACGTATTCGCGGCTGGCGCGCGCCGCCTCCCGCCAGAATGCGCGGTCCTGCTCGTCCGCATGCAGGGCGAACAGCTCGTAGAAATGCGGCAGATGATACGACGGGTCGGAGATCTCCATCCCCGGAACGAACTTGATCAGATGATTCTGCGGATTCCACATCGGCCCGCCGCCGGGGACAAGCTCATGCTGATGCACGCAGTGACGAAGGATCGCCCGCGCCTGCCCGGCATAGTCAAAGATCCCGTCCCGGCTGCCCCAGCGCGCATCCGCCATCAGCAGCGCCATCGCGTAGTATTCCTCGCCGTCCGGCGCGGGGCCCTCGGCGTTATGCCGCCCGTCAAGCCCGACAGACCACGCGAAATACCCCTGATGGACGCCCTCCGGCAGATACATATAGCGCATGGAGAACTGCCACAGCCTGTCAAACAGATCCTGCCGGTCCATCTGCACGCACATCATCATGCCGTAGCTCATGCCTTCCGTGCGCGCGTCGTGATTGCCCGTGTCCTCCATGCAGCCGCTGTCCGCGTCCACATCGTGATAAAACCCGTCCTCCGGATCGAAGAAGATGGTGTCAAAGCAGGCGCGGATCTTCTCCTTCACCTGCCGGTCGCTCACGCCGATCCGCGCAAATACATTGGGATACTCCGCCCCGGGCACGCCGCCCTCACGCATAGCCGCACCTCCGCACACGCGTTATGTAAGATTATTTCCTAACGCACCCACATCGTAGCACGCTCCGCGCGCATCGTCAACCACCACAAGGAAATTTCCTGCCCTCTGCCCGCGAAAAATCAGGCCGTTTGCCTTTTCTTGTACAGGAAATCATGCTATAATATTGTCAATCGAAAGAATATTACCGAACAAGATTACATAACCATGATGCGAAAGGAGTTGACCGGCATGCGCAGCAGCAAAGAGAGAAAGGTCGCCATGCCCGCCGACGCCAAGCTCATCAACCGCCATATGATCATGGATGTGCTGCGCCGCGGCGAGCCCGTGACCGTCGCAGACATCCACGAGATCACCGGCATCAGCCGCCCGACCGCCATGAAGACCCTGCAGCACTACTGCGAGCTGGGCGTCGCCCGCTCCCTCGGGCTGGGCGAGTCCACCAATGTCGGCGGAAAAAAGCCGGAGCTCTTCTGTTTCTGCGACGAACGGCTGATTCTGTGCATCAACCTCTGGCCGAAAGAGATCTGCATCGGCCGCTGCGGGCTCATCGGCGACGTCGAGGGTCTGCGCGTCTTCCCGCTGTCCGATTCTCACTCGCTGGATAAGGCCTTTGCCCGCCTTGAGGAGACGGCCTTTGCCTATATGCAGGAGGAGGGCATCGCCCTTGACGATCTGTACGGCGTGATGCTCAGCGTATCGGGCACGGTCGATTATGATCTGAAAATGCTGCGCTATAACTCTCAGGCCCCGGAATGGGGCGTCAACGTCATGCTCGGCGAGCGGCTCAAGGCCATCTTCGGCAGCGAGCGCGAGTATTTCGTGGGCAATGCCGGCAAATCCACCGGCCGCGCGATCCTGATTGATCAGCCGGAGTATGCATCGCGCCGCGTGATGACGCTCTTCACCACATGGGGCGTCTCTGCCTGTATGATCGAGCGCGGGCATGTGCTCAACGGGCGCGACTCCCTCATCGGCGAGATCGGTCATATGGTCATCAGCGACTGCTCCAATATCACCTGCGGCTGCGGCAAGCGCGGCTGCCTGGAGAGCCTCGTCTCCATTGCGCATGTGCGCGATATGCTCTGCGCCCTCGGCGCGCAGGAGCTCTGCGGCGAGGAGCTTACCATCCCCGCCCTGTTCGCCCTGAGCGAAGCCGGCGACGCGCGCGTGCAGCATGTTGTGCGCTATCTGACGCATTGCTTCGCCGTCGCGCTGCATAACCTCTCCCTCGCCTATAATCAGGAAGCCGTCGTCATTCAGGGCGATTACGCCAGCGCCGACGCGCTCTTTGACCGCTGCCTGCGCGAGGAGCTGACCCAGTTCCGCTATTATCCGGAGCAGGAGCCCTTCGCCATCATCTACGATAAGCGCGATATCGCCATGCTCTCCCTGCGCGGCGGCGCGCATGTGATCAAGACAAAATACTTCGCGGCGCTGGAGTGATTCGCCGCTGTTCATATTGACAATCCACGCGGAATGCTATATGCTTATCATGTTACGAAACATCCTTTCATAACATCGGCAACAGGCGTTTTCCGCCCGCCGATTGCATGTCAATTCTGATCATTCACTTGTCCATAAGGAGGATACCGCAATGAACAGAGCCGAAGCCCGCGAAATGGCCGCTGCGCTCGTCGCGCAGATGACCATCGAAGAGGCAGCCGGT
>JAGBAV010000040.1 GCA_017938795.1 Clostridia bacterium | reverse complement strand
TACCATGGCTAAGAAAGTTACTGGCATGATTAAGCTGCAGGTGCCGGCTGCGAAGGCCAATCCTGCTCCGCCGATCGGCCCGGCGCTCGGTCAGCACGGCGTCAACATCCCGGGCTTCTGTAAGGAGTTCAACGAGCGTACCAAGAACGATGCCGGCCTGATCATCCCGGTCGTCATCACCGTGTACTCTGACCGCTCCTTCACCTTCATCACCAAGACTCCGCCGGTCCCGGTCCTCATCAAGAAGGCTCTTGGTCTGGATTCCGGCAGCGGCAAGCCGAACAAGACCAAGGTTGGCGAGCTGACCCAGGCCCAGGTTCGCGAGATTGCTGAGAAGAAGATGCCCGACCTCAACGCTGCTTCCATCGAGGCCGCGATGAGCATGGTCAAGGGTACCGCCCGCTCCATGGGCGTCACCGTCGCCGACGCTTAATCTAAGCAGTTCAGCGCGGGTCACCCGCGCGATAAGGTCTGCCGCAGGCAGGCTGGAATAAGTGGGAGGACATTGTGCCGTTTGTACCACGAGGAGGAAACAAACTATGAAGCATGGCAAGAAGTATATCGAGAGCGCGAAGCTCATCGAGCGCAACAGGCTCTACGACCCGGAAGAGGCCGTGAAGCTCGCGATGGAAACTGCGAAGAGCAAGTTCGACGAGACCCTTGAGATCTCTGTCCGTCTGGGTGTTGACCCGCGTCAGGCTGACCAGCAGGTCCGCGGCGCCGTCGTTCTGCCCAACGGCACCGGCAAGAAGGTTCGCGTGCTCGTGTTCGCCAAGGGCGACCAGGCCAAGATTGCTGAAGAGGCCGGCGCGGACTATGTCGGCGCTGAGGAGCTCGTCGCCAAGATTCAGGGCGAGAACTGGTTCGACTTCGACGTCGTCGTCGCGACCCCGAACATGATGGGCGTTGTTGGCCGTCTGGGCCGCGTCCTCGGTCCGAAGGGCCTCATGCCGAACCCGAAGAGCGGCACCGTCACAATGGACGTCGCCAAGGCGATCGCCGACATCAAGGCTGGTAAGGTCGAGTACCGTCTGGACAAGACCGCGATCATCCACTGCCCGATCGGCAAGAAGTCCTTCACCGCGGAGCAGCTCACCGAGAACCTGAACGCTCTGATGACCGCCATCGTCCGTGCGAAGCCGGCCGCTGCCAAGGGCGTCTACCTGCGCAGCGTCGTCCTGTCCGCCACGATGGGCCCGGGCGTCAAGGTCAATCCGCTCAAGTTCTGATATCTGTCAGACCATCGCGCGCCCTCATTCTGAGGGCGCGTTTTTCGTATCCTGATGACGCCGGGCTGCTGAATAAGGGGGTATAAACAATGAAGAAAAAGACGGCGCCATTACCGTCGCCGTGCTTGCCGTTGTGGTGATCTGCGTGTTTGCCGCGGTGAATATCACATATATGGTTCTGAATGCCGGAAGGATCGTTGAGGAGATTGCCCAGCCGACGACCGCTGTGGATCAGCAGTCGCTTGTTGAGGCGCCGGTTGTGCTCGACAGCGATGCTTTTGAGCTTGTGGGCGGCACGGTCTATCTGTATAACGATCATTCTGCGCATGTTTATGTCGTTGCCGAGCTGAAGAATGTGACGCAGGAAATGCTTTCCCCCGAATTCAGCGTCGTGCTGTACAATGCGAAGGGGAAGAAGATCGAGGAAGAGAAGTACGTCTCCTCTGCGCCGGGGATCGTTCCGCCGGGCGAGTCTGTGTTTATCAAGGAATGGATCTACGATTTTGCAAAGGATGCGCACAGCGCTGTGCGGGCGGAGATCGTCTGCAGGAGCGAGGTCAGCCGTTATCGCCATGCTGAGCGATGGACAGACGCGGAGGCTGCCTTTGAAGGAAATGCCATGACCGTCACCGTGAAGAACCCGGGAACTGAGCCTGTCTATGGGCTGGAGATGGTCGGCGTGCTGCGCGATGCGCAGGGGCGCATGATCGACATGTTCCATGACCAGCTGAGCTCCTCCATGGGCGTCAGCGCGGGCGGGGGCATTGTCTGCAGGCGCGATGCGGCGCAGTATCTCCATCGGGAGGATCTGGAGGGCGCGGCCTGCGAGGCGTATGTCTATACCAATGCAATGAGGTAACAGATACTGACGGAACAAGAGATCACAGGAGGCAACGTATGTATAACAATGTCGGAGAAGAGATGATGAGTCTGGCGACTGTGTGCTGCTGGATCATCATTGCGGCCTTTGCGGTTATTGGCCTGCTCATGCTTGTCGGAGGAGAGATCCTCATGGGTCTGATTGTCGCGGGAACAGGCGCCTTTGTGGGATGGGCAAGCGGCCTTGCCCTGTACGGTTTCGGTCAGCTGATTACGGAAACGGAGCAGAACGGGAAGCGCCTTGACGCTATCCTCAGCTGTCTCCAGCAGGGAGAGAGGCGTGCTGAAGCACCTGCGCCCGCAGAGAAGCAGAGCATTGCTGCCGAGGCATCTGCTGCGGCGACTGTGCCTGCGGCTGCGGCGGAAGAAAGAACGCGGAGGCGTCAGCAGCCGCAGACGGCGGGCAATGAGGCGCGCATGGTGCTGGTTGACGGGTCGGAGAAAGAGGTCCGCTGTCCGTACTGTGGTCAGGTGCAGAGGGCAGACAGGGATCTGTGCTTCAGGTGCGCCGCGCCGTTTGTGCATAAGCCCTGAGCACCTCCCTGCGATGATAAAAAAGTTGCAGGAAAACAGGGAATATCAGGAAAAAATCGTTGACACAGCTGGTTTTTCGTGCTACAATAGCACTCGTGAATTGAAAAGTTCTGTGCCTAAGACAGCTGGTAACGCCTCGTGCGTTGTAAGCGGGTAGCCCGCCAGCCGAGGTGTGAGAGTACGAATTGATCCGTGAATACGGTTTTCTGCCCTTGCGCCCAGCGCAGGGGCTTTTCTTTTCCGGAACCTTTCGGGAAGGAGGAAAAACACCATGTCCAAGAATCTTGAAGCAAAGAAAGTCGTTGTTTCCGCAATCGAGGAGAAGATCGAGAAGGCTGAGTCCATCGTTATCGTTGAGTACAAGGCCCTGACCGTGGAGCAGGTCACCGCGCTGCGCGCGAAGTGCCGTGCTGCCGGCGTCGATTACTGCGTTCTGAAGAACACGCTCGTGAAGCGCGCTCTGAAGAACAAGGGCATCGAGATCGACGAGAAGCTGCTCGAGGGCCCGAATGCCTTCGTGTTCGGCAACAACGATCCGATCTCCGCGCCGAAGATGATCAAGGAGTTCATCGCCGCCTGCGAGAAGGACAAGAAGAAGTCCCCGATCACCATCAAGTGCGGCATCATGGACGGCGCTGTTCAGACCGTGGAGGAAGTCAAGGCTCTGGCCGACATCCTGCCGAAGGATCAGCTCATCGCCAAGATCATGGGCGTCCTGAATTCTCAGGTTACCGCCCTGGCGTACGTCATCAAGGCGTACATCGACAAGCAGAGCGAAGCCGCTGCCGAGTAATCTGCCTGTCAACGCAGCCGCATAAGCGGCGCACAAAACAAGAAATAATCAAAATAACATGGAGGAAAATGTTATGGGTATCAATGAGATCGTTTCCGCTATCGAGAGCCTGACTCTGCTTGAGTGCTCCGAGCTTGTTAAGGCCCTGGAAGAGAAGTTCGGCGTTGTCGCCGCTGCTCCGGTCGCCGCTGGCGCTGGCGCTGCCGCTCCGGCCGCTGCTGAGGAAGAGAAGACCGAGTTCGACGTCGTGCTCACCGGCTTCGACGCTGCGAAGAAGGTTGCCATCATCAAGGCCGTCCGCGAGGTCGTTCCGGGCCTGGGCCTGAAGGACGCCAAGGACATCGTCGAGGGCGCTCCGAAGACCATCAAGGAAGGCGCTTCCAAGGAAGATGCCGAGGCCATCAAGAAGAAGCTGGTCGAAGCCGGCGCTACCGTCGAGGTCAAGTAATTCTTTCCCGGATTGCTTCATACAGCCCTGCCGCAAGGCAGGGCTGTTTTTTGCTGTTTCGGGTTGATTCTCTGGTTTGGTGAATGCATGTCCGCGTGAATGGACATGGACGGATGAAGTTGACAGAAGATACGTGAGTGATGGAATGCATATGAACCAAGCCTGCGGAAGGAATATGATAAAGATATCGGAATGTTGGAAAAACAACTGAATATTAGCTGAATGATGACTATATTTAGTATAAAGATATCTGTATCCATGTACCAATCAGGAGGGAATCGAAATGAAGAAGCTGCTTGTCGCACTCGCGCTGATGCTGCTGGCGTGTTCCGTGGCTGCTGCGCAGACCCCGACCGTCGTTGAGACCGGCGCGGGCATCAGCGTGATCCCGGCCGCTCAGTGGGCGGAGACCTATCCGGACGTCTATGCATCCTACATGAAGAATGAGGAGAACAGCGCGATCATTGATCACGTTGAGGAGTATCCGATGATCGCCACTGTGTACGAGGGCATGGCCTTCAACAAGTACTACGGCAGCGCCCGCGGTCATTACTACACCGTGCAGGATGTGACCAGCACCGGCCGCCCGCATAAGCTGGCGAACTGCTTCACCTGCAAGACCGCTGACTTCACCGTCAAGGTCAACAACGAGGGCGTGAGCGCCTACACCATCCCGTTCGAGGATATGATGGCTGAGGTGAACGAGTCCGTTACCTGCTACAACTGCCATGCCAATACCGGCAAGGATCTCGTTGTCACCCACACCTATCTGTCCGATGCGATGGGCGCGGATCTGACCAACGTGAAGGCTGAGACGCTGGCCTGCGCGCAGTGCCATGTCGAGTACTATTTCGATCCGGAGACCAAGGCGACCACCCTGCCCTACAGCAGCCTGGAGACCATGAACCCGGACGACATCTATGCCTTCTTTGCGGAGACCAGCTTCACCGACTACACCAACCCGCGTACCGGCGTTGCCCAGATCAAGGTGCAGCATCCGGAGTTTGAGACCTTCATGGGCGAGGGCAGCGTGCATAAGAGCCAGTTCTCCTGCGCGGACTGCCACATGGCCAAGGAGACCAACGCCGACGGCGTGACCTACACCAGCCATGAGTGGGTGAGCCCGCTGAAGAGCGAGACCATCAAGGCGACCTGCGCGGCCTGCCATGCGGATCTTGACGGCTTCGTGAAGGGTATTCAGGCGCATGCCGAGGAGCGCACCATTGCCATCGGCACCAAGCTGGAGACTCTGACCAACACGCTGGCGGACATGGTGGCCTCCGGCAAGTACACCGATGAGGATCTGGCGCAGATCCGCGAGCTGAACCGCAAGGGCCAGTTCTATTGGGACTTCGTGTTCGTGGAGAACAGCGAGGGCGCGCACAACTCCAAGCTGACCGAGGAGTGC
The DNA here is from genome assembly GCA_017938795.1 of Clostridia bacterium. GTDB lineage: Bacteria > Bacillota > Clostridia > Christensenellales > Aristaeellaceae > Ventricola. The sequence continues at coordinate 11,948 of JAGBAV010000040.1, read as the reverse complement.
CTTGACAAGGCGGAGGAGCTCATCGATCAGGCGCTGGAGCTGACCAAGGCCTGATTCAGCCATACGGCATCCGCCGCCGGAGCATATCGCCCCGGCGGCTTTTCTGTACGGCGATTCTTTACACGGATTGAATAGATCGTGTATAATGCGATCAAGCCCTGCGGTGAAGGGCGCCGGACTTTATCCTTACAGGAGAAATGAAGCTTTGAAGAAGATACTGCGATTTCTGCGCTCGATGACCTTTGGCATGATTCTGCTGTGCGGCGTGCTGGTCTGTTCCTTTGCCGGGTCGATGATCCCGCAGCAGCGGGATGCGATGCATTATGTCAATCTCTACGGCGGAAGGGCAGCAATGCTGATCCTTGCGCTGAGATTTGACAATGTTTTTTCCGCGCCGTACTTTATTGCGCTGATGGCGGCGCTCTGCCTGAATCTGCTGCTGTGCTCCGTGCTGCGCGTGCGCAGCCTGCGCGGGTCGGCGGATCGGCTGAAGGACGGCGCAATGGCGGCAAAGTGCACGGCTGTCTCGGCGGAGCAGGCGGAGAAGCTGCGCGCACATTTTGCCGCGAAGCGCTGGCGCTGCGAGCAGAGGAACGGGACAGCGCTGTATACCGCGCATCTGGCGGGATATTATGGCTCGTTCCTGACGCATCTGGCGCTGCTGGCGCTACTGGTCGTCGGCGGTCTTGTGCTGGCCGGCGCTGAGGTGATCGACAGGACGGTCATGCCCGGCAGCAGCATCACGCTGGAGGACGGCGCGCGCGTGAGCGTGCAGGATTTCCGGATCGAGGATGAGACGGGCCGGCTGGACTTCATGAGCACCGTACAGATCACCGCACCGGATGGAAGGCAGAGCGAAATGACGCCCATCCGCGTCAACGAGCCGCTGCGCTATGGCGTATACAAGGTCTATCAGCAGACGTACGGCACGGCGGGCAGCGTGACGGTTGTCAATGAGGCGACGGGCGGCAGCGAGCGCATTGCGCTCACGGAGCCGGCGTTCCTGACGCTGGACGGCGTCAACGGCGTCTATTTCCAGATGCTCTATGCCGGCTACACGGTCGACGAGAATGGAAACTTCACGCTGATTGGCAGCACATCGGGCGAGTATGACGACCCGGTGTACGACATCCGCGTGATCGCTGACGGCGAGACGACGGCCGTACTCGCCTTCCCGGGCGATGAGATGAGCGTTGGCGGCGTGGCTTTCCGCTTTGAGCCGCCGGTCAGCTACCCGGGCCTGCGCATCAAGCGGCAGAGCGGCGCGCTGCTGGGCGCGCTCTACGCCAGCTTCGTGCTGATCACGGCAGGGCTGTATATGTGCTTCTTCCTGCGCCCGGTGTGCGTGGCGGTCGGCGGGGACGGATATGCCGTCCATAGCCCGAAGCAGCAGATGGGCCTGCAGCTGGAAATAGAAGGTTTGCTTGAGAAGGAGGATCACGGACAATGAGGGACGCATGCTTTTTCGGGGCGCTGATGGTGTATTTTGCGGCGACGGCGATGCAGTTTGCCGGCGTCGCGCTCAAGCGGACGAAACTGACTGCTGCGGCGGCGAAGGTGTTTGCCGCAGGTCTTGTGCTGCATACGGTGTATTCCGTATGGCGCGGTGTGGATGCCAGCCGTCTGCCGCTGGCGAACCAGTTTGAGTTCGCCTCCGGCTTTGCGTGGGCATGCGCGGTGCTGGGCGTTGTGCTGCATCTGCGGATGAAGCAGGACTGGGTGCTGACGGTCAGTGCACCGGCAGCCTTCCTTGTGACGTCGTATGCGGCGTTCCAGCCGATGGAAATCAAGGATCTGATGCCCGCCCTGCGCTCTGTATGGTTTGGCCTGCATATCGGCTCTGCGGCGTTCTCCTATGCGGCGTTCGCCATTGCGGGCGGTCTGGGCGTGTATTATCTTGTGAAGCTCTCCCGCGGGGCGGACGCGGCGTCCACAGCAATGCGGCAGGCGGACTACATGGCCTACAGGATGATCTGTCTTGGCTTCCTGCTGCTGACGGTGGTCATCCTCTCCGGCGCGATCTGGGCGGAGCAGGCGTGGAGCTCGTGGTGGAGCTGGGATCCGAAGGAGACGTGGGCGCTGATCACGTGGATCATCTACGCGATCTATCTGCATCAGCGGCTGCGCCTGAACTGGCAGGGCAAGCGCATGGCGATCCTTGCGATCATCTCGCTGGTCTGCGTGCTGTTCACGTTTGCCGGCGTCAACATTCTGCTGCCCGGCCTGCATTCCTACGCCTGACGGAGATGATACAACGGACGAGCTATAGCTGAGGGATTTGCCATGACGGAAGACATGATTCAGAAAGCGATGCTCTGCCCGCTGTTTCGCGGGATCGAGCCTTCGCGTCTTTGCGATGTACTGCGGGAGATCGACGCTGTATGCGTGAATGTGAAACGGGGCGAGCCTGTCCGAATGGAGACCAGCCATACGCTGGCGGCTGTGCTGGAGGGGCGGCTGCAGATCGTGCAGCATGACTACTGGGGCACGCGCAGCATCATCCACATGCTGGTGCCCGGAAAGATGATCGGCGAGTCGTTCACGTGGTTTGAGGGGTATGATCTGCACCAGCAGACGCTGGCGCAGACGGACTGCATGCTGATGGTTTTCTCGCGGGATAAGCTGCTCACCGGCGGATTCCCGGAGCAGAAGCGGATTCTGGAGAATCTGCTGGGCATCTATGGTATTCATCAGCGCATCTTCCTGCAGAAATTCCATCTACTCTCCCGGCGCAAGACGAGGGACAGGCTGCTGGCCTATCTCTCGCAGATGGCTGCAGACACGAAGAGCGCTGCGTTCGACCTGCCGTTCACAAGGCAGGAGCTGGCGGACTATCTCTGCGTGGAGCGGAGCGCCATGTGTACGGAGCTCAGCGCGCTGCAGCGCGAGGGTATTCTGATCTGCAAGGGGAGGCGCGTTGAGCTGCTGCACCCCGAGCAGGAAAGAGAATAAAGACAGCAAAGGAGAGGTCCGCCTCTCCTTTTTTGCTTATCGGATCTTGAGGATGGTTGCTTTGGGCCCGGCGCTGTCTGCCCGGGGATACTGCCGCTTGATATTTCCCGGCGATCCGCTATAATAGAACCATAAGGAACATACAGGAGGATGCCGTGATGAGAGAGGATATCCCGCAGTACCTGAGGGAGCAGCTGCTGGCGCAGTACGGCGAGGCGGATGCGGAGCGCATTGCGCGGGGCTACGAGGCAAAGCGCCGGGTGACGCTGCGCGTCAACCGGCTCAGGAGCACGCCGGAGGCTGTGCGCGCTGCGCTGGAAGCAGCGGGGATCGCCGTGACCGGCGTGCCGTGGAGCGAGGATGCGCTGATTCTTGAGGGCGTCCGGGAGGATGCGGTGACGGCGCTGCCGCTGTATGAGCGGGGCGAGGTCTATCTGCAGAATCTCTCCTCAATGATCCCGCCGCTCTTCCTTGGCGCGCAGCCGGGGGAGAATCTCCTCGATATGGCGGCGGCCCCCGGCGGCAAGACAACGCAGATCGCCGCGCTGACCGGCGGCAAGGCGATGATCACCGCCTGCGAACGGAACAGCGCGCGCGCCGAGCGCATGAAGCATAACCTCGCTGTGCAGGGCGCCGCAGGCGTGACGGTGATGAACATCGACGCGCGACAGCTGGACGATCTCTTCGCCTTTGACAGGATCCTGCTGGACGCGCCCTGCAGCGGCAGCGGCACTGTGCAGCTGGGGGAGAAAACGAAGGCGCGCTTTGGCCGGGAATACCTGGAGAAGAATGTGAAGACGCAGGCGGCGCTGCTGGATAAGGCGCTGCGCCTGCTCAAGCCGGGGCATGAGATGATCTATTCGACCTGCTCTGTGCTGGATCAGGAGAATGGGCAGCAGATCGCGCGCGCGGTGAAGAAGGCTGGGGCGGAGGTTGTGCCGCTTGACCTGTCTGCATTCGAGGGGATGCCGACGCTGCCGGTCTCTGTGCCGGGGACGCTGTGTGTCTGTCCGGATGAGAACTACGAAGGCTTTTTCGTGGCGAAGCTGCGCAGGAAGGCCAAAAAGAAATAAAGACCGGCGCACGCCGGAGAGAGACAACGGATAACCGGAGGTAAACGCTATGGATGAGAAGATTCTGCTCTGGCCCGAGGGCCGTACGCCGTATATGGAGGAATGCGCGGGGCAGCCTGCGCCGACGCTGGAGGCCTTCCCCGCCGAGGGGTCGAAGGGCGCGGTCGTCGTCTGCCCGGGCGGCGGATACACGCACAAGGCGCAGCATGAGGGCGCGCCGATCGCCAGAATGCTGCAGGAGGCCGGCGTGAGCGCGTATGTGCTTGACTACCGCGTTGCGCCCTGCCCGTATGAGACGCCGCTTGGCGATGCGCAGCGCGCTGTGCGCACGGTGCGCGCGATGGGTTATGAGAAGGTGGCGATCCTTGGATTCTCCGCCGGCGGCAATCTGGCCTGCTGCGCGGCGACGCTGTGGGATCTGGGCTGCCCGGAGGCGGAGGATCCGATCGAGCGGCAGTCCTGCCGGCCGGACGGGCTGATCTCCTGCTACAGCGTGGTCAGCATGACCCAGCACACGCACATCGGCTCGGTGAAGAGCCTGCTGGGCGAGCAGGCGGGCAGCGTCGTGCTGCAGCGCCGCTTCTCTGCCGAGCGCAATGTGACGAAGGACACGCCGCCGGCCTTTATCTGGCATACGGCGTCGGACGGCGCTGTGCCTGTGGAGAACAGCCTCAACCTCGCTGCGGCGATGAGCCTGCACGGCGTACCGTTTGAGCTGCATATTTTCCCGGAGGGGCGGCATGGCCTTGGCCTCTCGCATGACGTGCCTGCCGCTGCGCAGTGGGTGCCGCTGTGCCGCCGCTGGCTGAAGGACGGCGGCTATACCGCTGAGTAAACATTATGGAGAATGGAGGGACAGACATGGTTCTGGAGACGGAGCGGCTGCTCCTGCGCCCGTGGCAGGAGAGCGACGCAGAGGCGCTGTATCAATATGCGAAGGACCCGCGGGTGGGCCCTGCCGCAGGCTGGCCGCCGCATACGAGTGTGGAGAACAGCCGCGAGGTGATCCGCCATGTCCTCTCTGATCCGGAGAACTGCGCCGTTGTGCTCAAGGCGACGGGTGAACCGGTCGGCAGCGTCGGCCTGATGCGCAGCGGATCCGGCACCGCGCCCACGGAGCAGGACGAGGCGGAGATCGGCTACTGGATCGGCGTGCCCTATTGGGGGCAGGGGCTGATTCCGGAGGCCGTGCGCGAGCTGCAGCGCTATGCCTTTGAGGAGCTGGGGCTGCGCGGCATCTGGTGCGGCTACTATGAGGGGAACGACAAGTCCCGCCGCGTACAGGAGAAGTGCGGCTTTGTCTATCATCACACGGCAGAGAACGCCAGGCCGCGCCAGATGGACGGCCTGCGCACGGAGCATTTCAGCTATATTTCCCGCGAAGCGTGGCTCGCCGACCGGGCGTGAGCAAGGCAGAGAGGAGAACGGTATGGAAATCAGAAAGATCGTCATCACAGGCGGCCCGTGCGGCGGCAAGACGACGGCCCTGAGCTGGATTCAGCATCATGTGACGAAGAAGGGCTGGACGGTGCTCTTCGTGCCGGAGACGGCGACGGAGCTGATCACCGGCGGCGTCGCGCCGTGGACCTGCGGCAGCAACGCGGATTACCAGCTCTGCCAGATGGGGCTGCAGCTGGAGAAGGAGAAGATCTTTCTGCAGGGCGCGAAGACCATGCCGCAGGATAAGATCCTGATCGTCTGCGATCGCGGTGCGCTGGATAACAAGGCCTACATGAGCGATGAGGAGTTTGCCTCTGTGCTCGGCGCGCTGGGGCTGCATGAGGTGGAGCTGAGGGACGATTACGACGCAGTCTTCCATCTGGTCACGGCGGCGAAGGGCGCGGAGCAGTTCTACACGACGGCGAACAACACCGCGCGCACGGAGAGCGTGGAGCAGGCCGCCGCGCTGGATGACAAGCTCATCGCCGCATGGACGGGGCACCCGCATCTGCGCGTGATCGACAACTCGACGGACTTTGAGGATAAGCTCAAGCGGCTGATTGCGGAGATCCTCGGCTTCCTCGGAGAGCCGGAGCCGATGGAGATCGAGCGCAAGTATCTGATTGCATACCCGGATACTGCATGGCTGGAGAGCCTGCCCAATTGCCGCAGGGTGGAGATCATCCAGACCTACCTGAAGACAGAGGACGGCGCGGAGACCCGCGTGCGTCAGCGCGGCGCGGATGGCAGCTATATCTACATCAAGACGACCAAGCGCGCGGTGACAGGGCTCAAGCGCGTGGAGGTGGAGCAGAGGCTGACCAAGGACGAATACCTTGCCCTGCTCATGGATGCTGATCCGGAGCTGAGGCCCATCCGCAAGACGCGCTACTGCCTGATCCATGCCAACAGATACATTGAGATCGACGTCTATCCCTTCTGGGATGACAGGGCGGTTGCAGAGGTGGAGCTTGCCAGCGAGGATGAGGCTGTCGCCTTCCCGCCGGAGCTGACGATCATCCGGGAAGTAACGGATGACCCGGCATACAAGAACGCCTCCCTCGCGAGAAACCACCGGATCTGAATAAAACAGGGCCTGCCGGATGATCCGGCGGGCCCTGATATGATGATGCAGTTACAGATAATGGACGAGCGCATACAGGGGGAGCAGCAGCATTGTCAGGGAGAGAATGAGAAAGAGCAGCCCGTCTGACGCCTGCGGAATCCGGCTGATCGCCGCTGCTGTTTCGTGCATTCCGATTGCGCGCAGCATGGCACAGATGCCGACAGCCAGCAGACCGAATGCGGTGATCGAGAGCACAGAGACGATGAGCACAAAGAGGATGACCGCTATGCCGCCGCAGAGGAGCCTGAACAACCCTCCTGCCGCCTCGCTGCACAGCACGATGGTCACGATCAGATAGGCTGTATAGAGAAACAGACAGGCGAAAAAACGTTTGATCTGCGCGATGGTAACGGGCTGACTGTTCTTTGCTTCAGGTGTACGCATGGCGGCTTACCTCCTTCTGAGGCGTCGGGCTGGACTGCTTTTATTGACTGCATGATATCATGGCGCCCGCCCCGGAGATTCCACTATGGGTAGACAATCGCCGAAATAAGAAAAGACCCGGCGTCTGCCGGGCCCTGTCGTGCCGGTGGTGGGACTCGAACCCACACGGGTCTCCCCAACGGATTTTGAATCCGTCACGTCTGCCATTCCATCACACCGGCGCAAACGAACAGAAACAGTATATCGGATTTGACCTGAGAAGTCAAGCGGCGGCAGGAAATTCCGCCGCCGGCCTGCGGGCCCTTCAGGCGAGGATGTCGATATATCGGTCGGAGCGGCTGCCTGTGGGATGCTCAACCTGCTGGTAGCGCGTCAGCTGCATCTCCCTGCGGATCCTGCGGTTATCAAACCAAAGACCCTCGCAGGAGAAGAGAATGAGAAACGCGCACACGGTAACGACTAACGGCATAGATTACTCCTTCTCATAAAGCCCGGCGTCATGCGGGCGGATACTGAACAGCATAGCTGCTTCTGCAGAACAAACAGAAACGAATTATAGCATGGATGTCCGGAAATGGGTATTGAGAATGTATTACAAAAGTGTGAAATATTCCATGCGGCACAGGGGGAATCTTAACGTGAACTTGTCACACGCTCATGCTATAATGCAGGTGTATAAAGGGGGATATCGCGATGAGAGGGCTTATGCGCAGGATAGGGTCTGCTCTGAATCTGGTCCGCGAAATGATGATCCCGCGCAAGCAGGGCATGAGGCAGATCACCCGGAACATGGGGCTGACGCTGCTGATTCTGGGCGCGGCTTCCATCGTCTGTTCGCTGATGAATACGGTGAGCAGCAGCGACAGTGCGGTGCCGATGGTCTTCGTTCTGGCTGTGCTGCTGACGGCGAGGCTGACGGATGGATATTTCTACAGTCTGTTTGCCACGGCTGCATCGGTTGTCGCCGTGAACTATGTGTTCACCTTCCCGTATTTTGAATTCAACTTCTCTCTCACAGGCTATCCGCTGACCTTCGTGACGATGTTTGCGGTATCGGTGGTTGTCGGCATGCTGACCGAGCAGGTCAAGCGGCAGAGCCGCATTGAGGTCGAGGTGGAGAAGGAGAAGATGAAGGCCAATCTTCTTCGTTCCGTGTCGCACGATCTGAGAACGCCGCTGACATCCATCATTGGCTCTACGGCTGCCGTGCTGGAGAACTATGATATTCTCAGCGATGACGTCAAGCGGGATCTCATCGGGCAGGTGCGCGACGACGCGCAGTGGCTTGTCCGTCTGGTGGAGAATATTCTCTCCATCACCAGAATCAAGGAAGGCGCGGTACAGATCCGCAAGAACAAAGAGGCGGTTGAAGAGATTATCGCCGAGGTGCTGAGTAAATTCCGCAATCTGAATCCGGATACTGTCGTTCATATTCATATGCCGGACGAACTGATGCTCGTGCCGATGGATGCGATGCTCATTGAGCAGGTGCTGATGAATATGCTCGAGAACGCCGTGCTGCATGCCGAGGGCATGACGGAAATCAATCTGAAAGTGGAATGCGCGGAAGGAAATGCGGTGTTTACTGTAGCAGATGACGGCAAGGGAATTGATGAAACGATCCTGCCGGCGCTGTTCACGGATATGTTTGCCCATGCGGAGAAGATGAGCGGCGATGGGCGGCGGAGTATGGGCATTGGCCTGTCTGCATGCGCCAGCGTCATCCGGGCGCACGGAGGAGAAATGCACGCAGAGAACCGGCCTGAGGGCGGCGCCTGCGTGTCGTTCACATTGCCAATGATGGAGGTAACAGAGAATGGCAGTCAGAGGTAAGGTGCTGATCGTTGAGGACGATCGTGCGATTTGTAATTTCATGCGCCGTGTGCTGGAGGCGAACGGCTATGAGGCCGTGCTGGTCTACACAGGCCGTGAGGCGAACAGCATGCTGGCCTCTCATTGCCCGGATATCGTGATTCTGGATCTGGGGCTGCCGGATATGGATGGCATGGAAGTGCTCGCCGGCCTGCGCCGTTGGTCGCTGATGCCGGTTGTTGTGGTCTCCGCGCGGACGGATGAGCGCGAGAAGGTGCGTGCGCTGGACGCGGGCGCGGACGACTATATCACCAAGCCGTTCGGTACGTCCGAGCTGCTGGCCAGAATCCGTACAGCTATTCGCCATACGCGCACGACCAACGGCAATGTAGGGATCGCCAAGGACAACCGCTTTACTGCGCGCGGCCTCGTGATCGACTATGATAAATACCGCGTCTATATCGACGGCCGTGACGCGAATCTGACGCAGAATGAGTTTAAGCTCGTTGCACTGCTGGGCCGCTATGCGGGCCGCGTGCTGACGTACGATTACCTGATCCGCGAGATCTGGGGCCCGAACAAGGCCTATGACAACCAGATCCTTCGCGTGAACATGGCGAATATCCGCCGCAAGATCGAGGAGAACCCCGCAGAGCCGAAGTATATCTTCACCGAGGTGGGCGTGGGTTACCGTATGATCGAGGGCGATTGATGATTGATTCACAATAGTGGATCCGCAGAGAGGGACGCACGTTCCTCTCTTTTTCTGTCCGACGGCCTCTGCCGGCACATGAAAAAACCTGATAAGGACAGGAAAAATCGGACAAATGTGAGATAAAGCCATCTGATTTGTGCAAATTGATAAATAATTATCATATAGACCTTGTGAGTTTCTGCGATTTACACGGAAGGCTTCCGGGTGTATAATGGGCGCGAAGATTGATAAAAGAAAATCAATCCGGTCATCCGATAGATGAAATGGGCAGCATGCAGTCTGTCCGGCATAGAAAACAGGAGGAATTCGTTATGGCACGTTTTACGCTCCCCCGCGATCTGTATCATGGCAAGGGCGCGCTGGAGGCGCTCAAGAGTCTTCAGGGCAAGCGCGCGATGATCTGCGTCGGCGGCGGCTCGATGAAGAAGTTTGGCTTCCTTGACAGGGCTGTGCAGTACCTGAAGGAGGCGGGCATGGAGGTCGAGCTCTTTGAGGGCATCGAGCCGGATCCGTCCGTTGAGACCGTCATGAAGGGCGCCGAGGCCATGCTCAGGTTTGAGCCGGACTGGATCGTCGCCATGGGCGGCGGCTCCCCGATCGACGCGGCGAAGGCCATGTGGATCAAGTACGAGTATCCGGAGTGCACGTTTGAGGATATGTGCAAGGTCTTCGGCATCCCGACCCTGCGCCGCAAGGCTCATTTCTGCGCGATCCCGTCGACCTCCGGCACCGCGACCGAGGTGACCGCGTTCTCCATCATCACCGATTATTCGAAGGGCATCAAGTACCCGATCGCCGACTTTGAGATCACGCCGGACGTCGCCATCGTCGATCCGGATCTGGCCGAGACCATGCCCAAGAAGCTGGTTGCCCACACCGGTATGGACGCGATGACCCACGCCGTTGAGGCCTATGTCTCCACCGCGAACTGCGACTACACCGATCCGCTCGCGCTGCACGCCATCAAGATGATCCAGAATAATCTGGTTGTCTCCTACAGCGGCGATATGGACGCCCGCGCGAAGATGCACAACGCGCAGTGCCTGGCCGGCATGGCCTTCTCCAACGCGCTGCTGGGCATCGTGCATTCCATGGCGCACAAGACCGGCGCGGCCTTCGCGGACTACGGCGCGCACATCATCCACGGCGCGGCGAACGCCATGTACCTGCCCAAGGTCATTGCCTTCAACGCGAAGGATGAAACCGCGAAGAAGCGCTACGGCGTGATCGCGGATGAAATGGGCCTCGGCGGCGCCAACGACGAGGAGAAGGTCGCCCTGCTGATCGCGTACCTGCGCAAGATGAGCGACGAACTGAACATCCCGCACTGCATCAAGAACTACGGCGCGGACAGCTATCCCTGTGAGCAGGGCTTCGTGCCGGAGGAGGTCTTCCTTGCCCGTCTGCCGGAGATCGCCAAGAACGCGATCGCGGACGCCTGCACCGGCTCCAACCCGCGTCAGCCGAGCCAGGAGGAGATGGAGAAGCTGCTGCTTGCGTGCTACTACGACCGCGAGATCGACTTCTGATCCCCTGCTGCACAAGCTTTTTGCCGGGGTCCCATATGGTGGGATCCCGGTTTCTTGTACGATAATGAAGACAAAGATTGACTGAAAAATGTTCGTAACGGGACGAATATAATTCAAATTCTCCCGGAGAATCGTGAAAAATAAGACAAAACCGGCATTTCTGTTGACAGGAAAAAAGGGTTGTCCGTCGAAATAATAGAAGATATCCAGATATGGCGTAATTGGTCAGCTGGATACTTGTCAGCATACTAAGGCAGGAGGAAATGCTCATGTTTAAGATCGTAAAGAAAGAGCGCCTGAATCCGACCGTCACCAAGATGGTGATTGAAGCGCCGTTTGTCGCCAAGAAGGCGGAGCCCGGCCAGTTCATCATCTTCCGTACGCACGAGGACAGCGAGCGCATCCCGCTGACCATCGCGGACTATGACCGCGAGGCCGGCACCGTGACGATCATCTACCAGATCGTCGGCGGCTCCACGATGGAACTGGACACCATGGAAGAGGGCCAGTACATCACCGACTTTGTGGGCCCGCTGGGCGTTGCGACCCATACCGACGGCCTGAAGAAGGTCTGCGTGGTGGGCGGCGGCGTCGGCTGCGCCATCGCGTATCCGGTCACCAAGAAGCTGCATGAGCTTGGCTGCGAGGTGCACGCTGTGGTCGGCTTCCGCAACAAGGATCTGGTCATTCTGGAGGATGAGTTCAAGGCCGCCTCTGACAAGCTGGTCATGATGACCGACGACGGCAGCCACGGCGAGAAGGGCCTTGTTACTGCCGCGCTCGAGCAGCTCATCAACGAGGGCAACGAGTATGACGAAGTCATCGCCATCGGCCCGCTGGTCATGATGAAGTTTGTCTGCGCCGTGACCAAGAAGTACAATGTCAAGACCGTCGTCTCCATGAACCCGATCATGATC
>JAGBAV010000039.1 GCA_017938795.1 Clostridia bacterium | reverse complement strand
GGGCGGCGGGGCGGGGGCTGCGCCCGGCCTGCTCCGCGCGGCGGATGGCGCGGTCCGCGTTGGCGATGGCGGTGTTGGCGGTGGGGTCGGAATACACGCTTCTCATAGGCAATGCCTCCTTTTTGTCGGGCTTCCTTTGCGCCGCGCCCCCGATGGGCATGACGAAAGAAGCCTGTCATGAGATCCTGCTTATGGAGATGTCCGCCGTGTTGTATGGAGCATACCATAGGGGCGGCGGGAAATCACGGAAAATAAGCTGCGAACGCCTCCTGTGAGAGGAAGCATACACCCGCCGCGCGGCGGGCAGGGAGGAAATGCGCATAACGGCAAACAAAAAAACGGGCAGCGATACGGCTGTCCGTTTGGTATATCCGGGGGCTCAGAGCTTTTCCTTGAAGGATTCAAGCGTCGGGGTCTCGTCGCGCTTGATGGCGGTCTTTTCCTTCTCGTTATGCCAGTTGGCCTTCGTCGCGTCGAACCATGCGCGGTGCCACTGCGCGGCGAGCTTCTGCTGCATCTCCTGCGTGGCCTTGGCCTGCTCCAGCTCGCGCTGGCCGGCCTTATAGTCGTCGCTCCTGCGGTAGGCCTCGGCGGCTTGCAGGCGGCGCTTATTCTCCTTCGCGGTCTCTTTGGCGCGGCGCTTATCGTCCTTTTCCTGCCGCAGGGCGGCCATCCAGTCGCGCAGGGTCTTCGGCTCGCCCTTGCCCGGGACGAGGGCGACGAAGAAGACGCCGACGAAGAACACGCCCATGAGCAGCAGCAGCGTGGCAAAATTCGCCACGATCGGGCCCATGATGTCCACGCCGCGCGCGTTGGGCATGGTGGTGAGGTCAATGGCGAAGTCGACAACGTCCATGAACCAGACGCTGACGCCCTGCAGCAGCCACGGCATGCCGAGGGCGGCGCTGCGCGCGGCGGCGATATCGAGCTTGCCGAAGCGGAAGAGCCAGATCAGCACAATGGCGGCGAGCAGCAGCAGCGGCAGGATGAGCGCCTGCCACATATGGATGGGCGGATAGCGCCGGGAGACCGTGCGCACCTTCACCTCCGGCAGGAGGTCGCGCTTGAGCCGGCGATATTCCGCCTCGACGTGGTCATACTCGGGCGTGGCGGGCATGGGCACCTTCGTGCAGTCCCTGTACACGGGGGCGTCCGCGCGGGTGAGCGCATCCTTCGTCATGGTGAGGTCGGCGGCGAAATAATGGAACGGCACGGTGAAGCTGACAGGAAAACCAAACGAATCCTTGATGGCGCTGGTATTGAAGCTCGACGTATTTTCCATCAGGCCGGTGGGGTAGATCGGGAGAGACCAGCCCGACGCGATCAGGTATGCGAGCATCTTCTCATCATAGAGCTGGCGGATGCGGTCGAAATAGACGTTGATGGTCTTATCAAGGCCGCCCTTTGACTCTGACGGGAAGACCGCCTCTTCATAGGCCTGCTCCAGCGCGCGCTCGTGAACCCGGCCAAATTCGGTCTTATACAGTTCGTCATTCGGGACGATGCGCGTGCCCGACGGCAGCTTGATCTTCATGAAACCATCCTCCTGCAGCAGATATGCCTATTATAACAGGAATCCACGCGGCTGGCAACGGAAAGTGTGCGTTGACACGGACAGCGGGGACGGATACAATAAGAGATAGATTGACCGGCAGGAGGCAGCATATGGAACAGGCGATCTTCTCAGCGGTACAGGCCGCTGCAGAGCAGTACGGACAGACGAGCGGCATGAAGCCGCCGCGCATATACGGCAGGGAGCAGATCCGCCCCGGCATGATCATCCTGATGAACAGGGCCGCGGGGGTGCGGCTCGCGCAGGAGGACGCGCTGGTGTATGCGGAGTATGACGTCGCGCGGGAGGAGGATCCGCTGTCCGTGGTCTTCACGGCGGAGGGCTTCTGCTGCGACAGGCTCGCGGGGCATGTGCGCCAGCCGGTGGCCTATGACAGCATGAAGGGGCTGCTCGCGGCGGATACCGGCGCGGCGCTGGAGATGACGTCCGGCGAGGTGATCCGCGTGGAGATGGGGCGGCACGCCGGGTCGCTCGTGCGGATCATCGCCGCAGCGATGCAGGCGGTGAGGAAGAGCGACGCCCCCGCGCCGGCCGGCGGGATGCGCAGGAGGCGGAACGCACAGCCCATACAGGCGCAGCAGCCCGAGCCGCAGCCGGAGCCGCAGGCGCAGCAACCCGTACAGCCGGAGCCGCAGGCGCAGCAGCCTGTGCCGCAGCCCGCGCAGAGGCGCGCCGTGCCCGGCGGGAAGAACGACGACGATGCGACCGGCGGCCTGCTCAAGGGCGGCGCGGGCCTGCAGATGGAGCAGCCAGCGGTGCTGAGGAACTGGACGCCGGATCAGTTCCGCATGCAGGACGGTGATGCACCGTATGTCGCGGGCGCGAAGGCCGGCAATGTGCAGGACATGATGACCATGGTCAGGCGCTGCAGCGAGCGCAAAGACCTCTTCGGCGCGATGGCGTTCAACATGATGGCGCTGAAGATGGGCAGCCCCGCGGCGGCGCTGAACATGGCGGAGATCCATATGTCGATCGGCCTGAGCGCGGAGGATTACCGGCAGGCGCTGGCCTATGCCGAGAAGGCCTATGAGATGGGGAACGACGACGCAGAGGTGTTCCTGCACGAATACCGGCATGTCTGCGAGGCGATGATCCGCTGGCCGGACTGCCTGCAGGGCTATGCCTGCATGAGGAAGGGCGATATGCAGCGGGCGAAGGAGCTCCTGCAGCGCGCCATTGACGAGGGCTGCGCGCACGCCGCCTACCTGATGGCCGACGTCGATGCGGAGCTGAGCGGTGACAAGCAGTATAGCTTCATCGACAGAAGAATGAACCGCATGAAGGCGGGCGAGATGGGGCACCCGGACGGCATGCTGGAGCAAGCCGGATTCAAGCAGATGACGATCGAATTCCATTCCGACTTTGCCGAGGATATCGCCTTTGCCGCAAAGCTGGAGGCCGTGAACAAGCAGGCGGCCATCAGCTTCTACCAGACGATCCGCACCGCCGGGCTGAAGCTGACGCCGGAGGAGCGGTGCATCAGGGAATACGTCCCCGTGATGCGGATGGAGGAATGGGCAAGGCACGCCGATACGGATGCGGAATGCGCGATGAAGCTGGCCCGCGCGATGGCGGCGCTGGCGGCATGCGGCGAGGACTATGAGGCTGTGATCCCCGCAGCGCAGCGGGCGGCGGCGCTTGGCGCGCAGGGTGCGCAGGAGCTGGAGCAGCGCGCGCGCCGCTTTGCCGCGTATTTCCACGGCGTCTACGCTATGGAACAGGAGAACGAGGATGAGGCGATCTGCTGCTTCGAGCAGGCGGCGGGCTATGGCAGTGTGCCGGCGATGCACTGCTGCTACAAGCTGCTGAGCAAGCGCGAATACGAGCCGGGCTGCGATGAGCGGGCGATGACATGGATGCGCCGGGCGGCGGAGACCGGCGACGGCGACGCGATCCGTACCATGGCGGATAATACGCGCGGCGAGGAGCGCGCCCGGTGGCGCAGGAAGGGCGCTGAGCTGGGCAACGGCATGATGCTGCTCAATCTCGTCACCTCGATCTGCAGCAAGGCGAAAACCGAGGCGGAGCTTGACGAGGCCGAGGCGTACGTCGAGGAATACGGGAAGAGATGGCGTGACGATTACGAGCTGAAGAATGCCATCATGGGGTACAGGCTGTGCCTGCGCGCTTACCATACCGACGACGAGGCGGAGAAGATCGCGCTGTACAAGCAGGCAGCGGAGCTGGGCAGCCACAAGGCCTGCTACAACCTCGGCGTGATCTACCTCAATATCATCCGGAACAGGCAGAAGGCCATCGAGTGGCTGAAGAAGGGCGACGAGCACTTCGATTCGGACTGCTCCTACCTGCTGGCCCGGGTGTATATCGAGGAGGGGCGGCTTGAGGAGGCGAAGGCGCTTGCGGACAAGCTGATCAAGCGCGGCGACGGGAACGGCTTCCGCAACAAGCATCTGCTGGAGATGATCGAGCGGAAGCAGAAGTGACCGGCAGCATACAAAGGAGGAGAGCGGCGATGACGGACGGAAAGGCGCTGTTTGCATCGATGCACCCGGGGTTCTTTAACCGGTTCGCGCCGGACGGGGACGAGAGCGTCTATGAGGAGATGCTCCTCGGTCTGGACGGCTATGCGCATGCGGCAAAGGACATGGAGGGCGTGACCTTCGGGCTGTACGAGGGCGATATGGCGCCGCTTTTGCAGAGCGTGCGAGAGGTCGACGAGGACTGGGCGCAGTACTATACGCCGGAGAGCAGCGTATACTGCGCGATGGCGGACGGGCGCGTGGTCAGCTTCTGCCTGCTGGACGACATGGGCGGGCACGAGGTCGACGGGCGCATGGCGAGGATCGCCGGCCCGGGCTGCGTGGGCACGATACCGGCGTACCGGCGCAGAGGCATCGGGCTGGAGATGGTCGCCCGGGGGACGCAGATCCTGCGCGAGCGGGGATACGACTACAGCTACATCCACTACACCGGCGTCGCGCCGTGGTACGCGAAGCTGGGCTACAGGACGATCCTGCGATGGAACAAGCGCGGGGAGATGGAGGACGTATGATGATGCGCCAGCGTGCGCGGCAGGTGATGGACCGCGATGTGATCTGCGCGATGCTCGACATGATGGACACAATCCACGTCGGCATCCACGACGAGCCCGCGCCGTACGTCGTGCCGCTGAATTTCGGCTACGAGATGGGCGGGGAGCTGGTCTTCTACTTCCACTGCGCGAAGGAAGGATACAAGCTGTGCCTGCTGGAGGCGAACCCGCATGTCTGCGTGACGGCGTCGGCGTTCATCTCCTACGCCGGAGGCAGCGTGAAGGGGCATATGCACGACTACCGCTCCGTGATCGCGCGGGGCGTGGCGCAGCCGATCGACCCGCAGGCGGAGCCGGAGGCCTTCTGGCATGGGCTTGAATGCCTGCTGCGGCACAACGGCCGCGACATCGAGGACAGGCATGCGAGCGCTGTGAGGCATATCCAGCTGTGGAAGATCGTCTGCCGGATGGAGGACGTGACGGCAAAGGCGGAGATCACCCCGCGCACGCCGGAGGAGGTTCCCTTCGCACCCGCGAAGCCGGACGGCGTCCCGATCGACGAGAGCCATATCCTCGACGCGCGCAGGTGAGCGCGAAGAAAACGACGGACAAGGACAGGAAAAGACCGCAGGAATGCGGTCTTTTTGCTGTATGGGGGATGGAGCGGATGCACCGCAGAGCGGGCTTATGGATTCAGATGCCGGCGCAGCGCCTCACAGGCTCAGCCCGCCGCCCTGGGAGGCATAGCCCACAACCGCCGCCATCTCGACCGCGCGGTAGAGGCCGTTGGCGAGCTGCTGGGGCGCGCCGGAGCAGCGGTCGTTATTCTCACTCATGTCGTCGAGGATATCGCCGATGAGGCTGGAATAGGCGCCTGCATCGTCGAGCTCATAGGCGATGATCGCCAGCATCTCGACCGTGCGGTATGCGCCGTTGGCGGACTGCTGGGGTGCGCCGGAGCAGCGGTCGTTGTTCTCGCTCAGGTCGTCGAGCACGCTGTCAATGAGGGAGTCGTACGCGCCGGTATCGTCAAGCGTATACGCGATGACCGCCAGCAGCTCCACGGAGCGGTAGAGGCCGTTGACGGCCTGCTGGGCAGCGCCGGAGCAGCGGTCGTCGTTCTCGCTCATGTCGTCGAGGATGTCGTCGATGATGGACTCATATGTGCCTGCGGTGTCGAGCTCATAGGCGAGGATGGCGAGCATCTCGGCGGTGCGGTAGAGGCCGTTGGCCGTCTGCTGGGGCGCGCCGGAGCAGCGGTCGTTGTTCTCATTCATGTCGTCGAGCACGCCCCAGATCAGCTCGTCGTAAACGCCGAAGGTGTCGTGGCTGAGCGCGGTGACAGCGAGCATCTCGGTCAGGCGGTATGCGCCGTTGGCGGCCTGCTGGGGCGCGCCGGAGCAGCGGTCGTTATTCTCGCTCATGTCGTCGAGGATATCGCCGATCAGATCGGTATAGGAGGCGGCGCAGGCGGGGAGCGCGCAGACGCACAGCAGGCATACCGTCAGCGCAAGGCAGAGGAGCTTCTTGAGCATGATGATTTCATCCTTTCGTACAGCGGGATATCTGTATCTGATTATAGCATAAGATGCGGCGCGGCGGAAGGACAGCGCCTTGCCAAAACGATCAGGATCGGATACAATGAAGGCAGATAAGGAAAGAAGGGGGGCGGCGCTGTGTCCATCATCAGGAGCATCAAGGGGTACCTTGGACAGATGATCCACTACAAGGACGGCAGGAAGATCGGCGAGAGCTGGCCCGGGCTGCACGAGGGATCGCAGACGCACTACGATGCGGACGGGCGGCGGATCGGCCGCACGGACAGGGGCATCCTCGCGGACAGCGTCCACCGGGATGCGCAGGGGCGACGCGTCGGCGAGACACGGACGGACGACAACGGCGTCAGCCGCCATGATGACCGGAACGGGCGCGCGGGCATGTCGTATGACGACCCCATCGGCAGGACGACGCGGCTTGACGACCGCCCGGCGCAGAGCGGAGCGTCCGCCCCGGAGAGCGGGAAGGGCGGCTCCGAGCTGGACAGGTATCTGGAAGAATCGCACCGTCAGATCAGGAAGGAACAAGCCGGGTCGCTCACGGGGAGCTTCCTGTCGCCGTATTCCAAGAACACAAAGCTCTGACACCCGCCGGGCGGCATGAGGATAAACAGACAAGGCTCAGTTCGCTGAGCCTTGTTTGCTGTTATGGCGTTGTAAGCAGGGAGGGAGCGGCGGCTTGGACAGCGTGTGCCGGTATGCTCACAGGGAAGAGGCGGAGTCCATAGAAGCTGCAGGCGCAGAATTTACATAATGACGGAGGCGCTGACCCGAATCCAAAATGCACCAGAAAAAGAAAACCACCCATGAAGGGTGGGGTGGCGGTATAAGGGACTCGAACCGTTTCGCATTTGCTTCATTGCGCCCACTGGGCGCCGCAAATGCGAAACCTCCATCGATGTGGTTCACATAATGACGGAGGCACTGAGCCGAATCCAATATGCACCAGAAAAAGAAAACCACCCATGAAGGGTGGGGTAGCGGTATAAGGGACTCGAACCGTTTCGCATTTGCTTATTTGCGCCCACTGGGCGCCGCAAATGCGAAACCTCCATCGATGTGAACGATGTGCTCTCCCCTGTTGGGCATTGTACATAACGCAATTGGTTACGATCCTATTCTCTGCTCCATTTCTTTGCGCCCCAGTTGTCCACCGGCCGCGCCGGGCCGTTATAGATGATGTGCCGGACGTTGCCGAAAGCACTAAAGCCAATGCTGGTCACGCTGTCAGGTATCACAATGCTTTCAAGCCTCGTGCAGTGCAAGAAAGCCCATTTGCCAATGCTGGTCACGCCCTCCGGTATCACAATGCTTTCAAGGCTCGTGCACTCCGAGAATGCCCCTTCGCCAATGCTGGTCACGCCCTCCGGTATCACAATGCTTTTAAGGCTCTCGCAGTGATCGAATGCGTAATCGCCAATGCTGGTCACGCCCTCCGGTATCACAATGCTTTCAAGGCTCGTGCAGTAATAGAATGCCCATTTGCCAATGCTGGTCACGCCCTCCGGAATTACAATGCTTCCCACTGCGGAAGGCATGGCGTAAAGCACAGAACCATCCTTCGAAAGGAGCATGGAGTTTTCAGCGCTATAGAACTGATTTTGCTCTGATATGTCAAACTCCTT
>JAGBAV010000038.1 GCA_017938795.1 Clostridia bacterium | reverse complement strand
CCCAACAAGAAGCTCCGTCAGCGTCAGCATGATCCGGAGCATCAGGCCACCAAGAACCGCAAGCAGCTCGCCCGTGAGAACGGCTACGGCATGGACGATGACGTCATGCGCGGCGGCCGCAAGAAGAAGGGCAAGCAGCTCTCTGCGCAGCAGATGATGGCGCCGATCAAGATCGAGACCGCCTTCATGACCGCGGAGACGATCACCGTGCGCGACCTGACCGAGCGTATCGGCAAGCCGGCCGGCGAGATCATCAAGAAGCTGCTGCTGCTGGGCATCATGGCGACCATCAATCAGGAGCTTGACTACGACACGGCGTCCCTTGTTGCGTCCGAGTTCGGCGTCACGCTTGAGATGAAGCTTGACAAGACCGCTGAGGACGCGCTCTCTGCCGAGAATGTCGAGGATAAGGCAGAAGACCTCATCACCCGTCCGCCGGTCGTGACCATCATGGGCCACGTCGACCACGGCAAGACCTCCCTGCTTGACTATATCCGCAAGACCAAGGTCACTGCCGGCGAGGCTGGCGGCATCACCCAGCACATCGGCGCGTATACCGCCAATGTCGACGGTCGTGCGATCACCTTCCTGGATACCCCGGGTCACGAGGCGTTCACCGCCATGCGCGCCCGCGGTACGCAGGCGACCGATATCGCGATCCTGGTCGTCGCTGCGGACGACGGCGTCATGCCGCAGACCATCGAGTCTATCAACCACGCGAAGGCGGCCAAGTGCCCGATCATCGTGGCGATCAACAAGATGGATAAACCGACTGCCGATCCGGATACCGTTAAGCAGGAGCTGACCCGTTACGAGGTCGTGCCGGAGGAGTGGGGCGGCGATACCATCGTGGTGCCCGTCTCCGCGAAGACCGGCGAGGGTGTCGACGATCTGCTGGAGAATGTCCTCCTGCTGGCTGACATGCTCGAGCTGAAGGCGAACCCGGACCGCAAGGCCCGCGGCGTCATCATCGAGGCGAAGCTTGACCACGCACGCGGCCCGGTCGCGACTGCGCTTGTGCAGACCGGTACCCTCCGCGTTGGCGATACCATCGTTGCCGGCAATGCCTATGGCCGTGTCCGCGCGATGATTTCCAGCCGCGGCGAGCGCGTGAAGACTGCGCTGCCGTCCACGCCGGTTGAGATTATTGGCTTTGGCGGCGTGCCGGAGGCCGGCGATGAGTTTATGGCTGTCGAGGACGAGAAGCTCGCCCGTCAGGTTGTCGAGGAGCGCGCCGCGAAGGCCCGCGCCTCCATGGTGAAGATGAACTCCGCCTCCACCCTCGAGGAGCTCTACAGCAAGCTCGAGGAGGGCGAGGTCAAGGATCTCAACATCATCATCAAGGCCGACGTTCAGGGCTCTGTCGAGGCTGTCAAGCAGTCTCTGGAGAAGCTCTCCAACAAGGAAGTCCGTGTCCGCACGATCCACAGCGGCGTTGGTGCGGTCACCGAGAACGACGTCATGCTCGCGGGCATCGACGGCGCGATCATCATCGGCTTCAACGTCCGTCCGGATGCGAAGGCGCGTGACGCCGCGACCCGCGACGGCATCGATATCCGCTACTACCGCGTCATCTATCAGGCGATTGAGGATGTCGAGAAGGCTATGAAGGGCCTGCTCACGCCGGAATTCCGCGAGAACATCCTTGGCCATGCCGAGGTGCGCAATGTCTTCAAGATCACGGGTGTCGGCATTGTTGCCGGTTCTTACGTCACGGACGGCATGATCCAGCGCAATGCGCAAGTCCGCCTGATGCGCGACAACATCGTCATCTACGAGGGCAAGCTGACCTCCCTGCAGCGCTTCAAGGATGCTGTCAAGGAAGTCAAGGACGGCTACGAGTGCGGCGTGACGCTGGAGAACTACTCCGATATCAAGGAAGGCGACGTCATCGAGTGCTTCGTCATGGAGGAGATTCCGCGCTGATGCGGATACCTCGCCTGAGAATCGGGGACAATCGAAGAAACACAAAGGGCAGCCGGAGCTCTTTGGCAGGGAATGGGGATATGCCCATTCCCTGTATTTCCGGCAGACTGAATGTATTGAGGTAATACCGGGTGGCAGCACAGCAATTTGAGCGCACGGACCGCATTGCCGCAGAGATCATGCGCGAGGCGGAGCGGATCATCCGCGAGGATGTGTCCGATCCGCGTACGGACTGCATGTTCTCCATTACGCATGTGGATGTGACGCGCGATCTTCGTTATGCGAAGGTCTATATCAGCATCTATGAAGAGGCCCGCCGCGAGCCGATGATGAAGGCGCTTAAGAGCGCCGCGGGATTCATCCGCCATAATCTTGGCCGCAGGGTTCAGCTTCGCTATACGCCGGAGCTTCTCTTTGAACTGGATACGACGATCGAGTACGGCGTGCACATTGCCAGCCTGCTCAATCAGGTGAGAAAGAATGAAGGGAGTCAATCCGATGAGTGAGCTTCAGGATTGGCTTGACCTGGCTCGCAAGGCGGAAAGGCTGGCGTTGATCTCCCATGTGTCCCCGGATGGGGATACGGTGGGTGCGGCGCTCGCGCTTCGCCTTGCTTTTTTGTCCATGGGCAAGTCTGTGGATGTCATCTGCGACGGCACGATCCCGCCGTCCATCGCCTTCCTGAATGGGACGCAGGCGTACATCACGCCCGATCAGGCGCAGCCTGTATATGACGCGGCGATCGCCGTGGATGTCAGCGACAGGCGTCTGCTTGGTGCGTCATCTGCCGTTTTTGATGCGGCGAAGGCGCGCCTTGTGATTGACCATCATGAGACGAACGAAGGCTATGGCGACTGCAATTACATCCGCAGAGGGGAGTGCGCATGCTGTCTGCTGGCGTATGAAGCGATCTGCGCAATGGGCGTGCCGCTGAGCCGGGAGATGGCGAATTGTCTGCTGCTGGGCATGTCCACGGATACGGGGCACTTCCAGTATCCGTATACGTCGAAGGCTGCGATGATTGCGGCGGGCGAGATGATCGAGGCAGGAGCGGACGTCTCCTATCTGACGAGAATGCTTTACCGCACGGTGTCCCGCCAAAAGCTGGAGCTGACGCGCGTGGCTTACCGCAATATGCGCTTTGAGCTTGACGGTCAGGTTGGCGTGATCACCATCTCCCAAAAGGAATTTGAGGAGACGGGCTGCACGCCTGCGCATACCGACGGGCTGGTCAATAAGGCGCTTGAGGTCGAGGGTGTACGTATGGCGATCCTCGCGACGGAGCGGGATGAGGGCGTGAAGATCTCCCTGCGCGCCGTGGAGCCGGAGACGGTCAACGATATTGCGAAGGTTTTTGGCGGAGGCGGGCATGCGCAGGCAGCCGGCTGCACGCTGTATATGCCGATGCATAAGGCTGTCGATGCGGTGCTGGCGGCGATCAGGGAAAAGATGGAGAGCTGAGTATGAATGGATATCTTTGCGTACTCAAGCCGCCGGGGATGACCTCCAGCGACGTCGTTGTGCGCGTGCGCAGGCTGATCGCCAGGAGCGGCGGCAAGGAGAAGGTCGGGCATGCGGGCACGCTTGACCCGGAGGCGGCGGGCGTGCTGCCGCTGATGGTCGGCAAGGCGTCCCGGCTGTTTGATTACCTTGTGGAAAAGGAAAAGACCTATGTCGCCCAGCTGAAGCCGGGATATGTCACCGATACGCAGGACGCGCACGGCGCGATCATCGGCGGCGCCGGAGAGGGCGTCAGTCTGGAGCAGCTGCAGGCCGTGCTGCCGCAGTTCATCGGGGAGATCATGCAGATCCCGCCGATGTTCTCCGCACTCAAGCGCGACGGGCAGAAGCTGTGCAATCTTGCGCGTCAGGGCGTTGAGGTGGATGTGCAGCCCAGACCGACGCAGGTGCATGAGATCCGCGTGATGCATGCGCTCCCGGATGGAAGCTATATGCTGCTCATCCGCTGCGGGCGCGGCACCTATATCCGCACGCTGTGCCATGACATCGGCGCTGCGCTGGGGTGCGGCGCGCATATGGGGCTGCTGCTGCGTACGCAGACGGGCATGTTCACGCTCGACGATGCGCATACCATCGAGGAGATTGACGCAGCGGAGGATCTCTCTTCGCTGCTCGTTGCGATGGACAGACCGCTTGCGCATATGCCGCTTGTTGAGGTCTCCCCGCGGGCGGAGCGCTTTGTGCGCAACGGCAATACACTCGAGCGCAGGGAGCTGAAGGGCGAGCTGACCGAAGGCCGCCGGGTGCGCCTGTATATGGGCGGCAGATTTGCCGGTATCGGGCACATGGAAGGCGATCATATGAAATTCGACGCAATGCTGCTGGAGTGAGGCAGACTGCGCCATAGCTTACAGATCAATCAGGGAAACACTATGAAGCTATTGACACTAGAAACGCAGTGGCACGGCGGGGAGACCGTCGTCGCCTTCGGAATGTTTGACGGTGTGCACCGCGGGCATATGGAGCTGATGCGCAAGGCAAATGAGCTTGCGGCGCTGCATGACCTGACGAGCGTCGTCTATACATTCTCCAGCCATCCGATGGCGACCTATGCGCCGGAGCGCGTGCCCCCGCAGCTGGACACCCGCTCGGAGAGAATCCGGTCGATTGCGCGCATGGGCATTGACGTGGCGGTGCTGCGCCCGTTCAACAGGGCATATGCGTCCCAGTCGCCGGAGGAGTTTGTCCGCTCCTTCTGCGATGCGCTGCATCCGAAGCATGTTGTCGTCGGGTTCAATTATTCCTTTGGCAGCCGCGGGGCGGGAAAGGCGGAGGATATGATCCGCCTTGGACAGCAATACGGCTTTGAGACCCATGTTGTCGGCGAGGTGACGATGGGCGGCGCGCCGGTGTCCTCCACGCGCATCCGCGAGGCTGTGCTGAAGGGGGATATCACAGAGGCGAATGCGCTGCTGGGAGGCGCATACACGCTCTGCGGCGTTGTCGAACGGGGCAAGCAGCTTGGGCGCAGGCTTGATTTCCCGACGGCCAATCTTGCTGTCAGCAAGGGCAAAGCGATTCCCGCGCGCGGCGTATATGCGGCGATGGCCTGCCTGCGCGGGGAATGGTATATGGCAGCCGTTAACATCGGCAATCATCCGACTGCGCCGGGCGGCGCGATGACCGTGGAGGCGAATCTGCTTGACTATGACGGCGGCGATTGCTACGGCTGTCATATGCGCGTGCAGCTGTACGCGAGGCTTCGGGAGGAGCGGAAGTTTGATTCCCTCGAGGCGCTTCGCGAGGAGGTCATGCGCAACAGGGACCAGGTGCGGGCGCTGTTTGCCGGGATGGCGGATAAGCACTGAAAAACCTTTGAAATTTCTCAAAAAAATCGAAAAAAGACACGGAAGTTCTGTTTACAAAGCGGGACTTCCGTGTTACAATATCATCTGGTCTGAACCGCGCGCGCAGATAATCGATTCTCCAACGTTTATCTATGCCCGCGGCGATTGGCACAATCTATTATTTGGAGGTCTTTATCCATGGATAAGGCAATGAAGGAAGCTATCATCAAGGAATATGCCCGTCACGAGGGCGACACCGGCTCCCCCGAGGTGCAGATCGCGCTGCTGACCGCCCGCATCAATCACCTCAATGCGCACCTGAAGGACCATGCGAAGGATCACCACTCTCATCGTGGTCTGCTGCTGATGGTCGGTCAGCGCCGCAGCATGCTCGAGTACCTCAAGCGTGTTGACATCGAGCGCTATCGTGCTCTGGTTGCGAAGCTGGGTCTGCGTAAGTAATCATCCGGTCTTTGTTCAAAATCGGGCTTTGTCCCAGATGGCCGCCGTTTGGGAGGTTCCAAACGGCGGTTTTTTTCGGGCGTAAGGGTTTGCGTCCGATTGTGTGTGTTGGCAGGTAGGTAAATTCGAAAGGAGATTCCCCAATGTTTAAGGTGTATACCACTGAGCTGGGCGGCCGTCAGCTGTCTCTTGAATTCGGCAAGTACTGCGGTCAGGCTAACGGCTCTGTGATCGTCCGCCTTGGCGATACGGTCGTGATGGTGAATGCGACCGCCGCTGAGAAGCCGCGCGAGGGTCAGGACTTTTTCCCGCTGAGCGTGGACTTTGAAGAGAAGATGTATGCTGTGGGCAAGCTGCCCGGAGGCTTCATCAAGCGCGAAGGCCGTCCGTCTGAGAAGGCGACGCTGACCTCCCGCCTGATCGACCGTCCGCTTCGCCCGCGGTTCAATAAGGGCATCCGCAACGACGTTCAGGTCGTGGCGACCGTGCTGTCCGTCGAGCATGACGTGACGCCGGATATCCCGGCGATGATCGGCGCCTCCGCTGCGCTGGCCGTTTCTGATATTCCGTGGGCTG
>JAGBAV010000037.1 GCA_017938795.1 Clostridia bacterium | reverse complement strand
GCCTGAACCTGCGCCAGTTCTTCCTTGGTCACCTTGCGGCCGAACTTGAAGTCGAAGCGCAGGCGCTCGGCGGTGATGTTGGAGCCCTTCTGCGCGACCTCGTCGCCCAGCACGCGGCGCAGCGCGGCCTGCAGCAGGTGGGTCGCGGTATGCAGGCGGGCGGTCTGCGCGCTGTGGTCGGCAAGGCCGCCCTTGAAGCGCTGCTCCGCACCGGCCTGAGACAGCTTCTGATGCGCGGCGAAGTGCTCGGCGAAGCCCTTCTCATCCACGGTCAGGCCCTTCTCGTTCGCCAGCTCGATGGTCATCTCGATCGGGTAGCCATAGGTATCGTAGAGGTGGAAGGCGTCGAGGCCGTCGATGACAGTCTTCTCGCCGAGGCGGCTGACGACCTTGTTGAATTCCTTCTCGCCCTGACGCAGGGTGCGGGCGAAGCGGCTCTCCTCCAGCTTGAACTGCTCCAGCACGAACGCCTCGTTCTGCTTGAGCTCCGGATAGACCTCGGCGTACTGGTCGATGATCACCTTCGCGATCTCGCAGGTGAAGCCCTCGCCCATGCCGATGCCCATGCCGTAGCGGACGGCGCGGCGGATCAGGCGGCGCAGGACGTAGCCCTGGTCGACGTTGCTCGGGCTCACGCCGCGCGGATCGCCCATGATGAAGGTGGAGGTGCGCAGGTGGTCGGCGACGATACGGAAGGCCTTGGTGGTCTCCGCGTCATCCTCGTAGCCCTTGCCGGACAGCTCGGAGATCTTGGCAAGGATGCCGGCGAAGGCGTCGGTCTCGTAGACGGTCTTGCAGCCGTTCAGCGTGCAGATGGTGCGCTCCAGGCCCATGCCGGTATCGACGTTCTTCTTCTCCATCGGCACATACTGGCCGTCGGCAGTCTTGTTGTACTGCATGAAGACGTCGTTCCAGATCTCAAGGAAGCGGCCGCAGGAGCAGGCCGGGGAGCAATCCGGGCCGCAGGGCGCCTGATCCTTGATGATGAACATCTCGGTATCCGGGCCGCAGGGGCCGGTCTGGCCGGCGGGGCCCCACCAGTTGTGCTTGCGCGGGAGGAAGTAGATGTTCTCCTTCTTCACGCCCTGCTCCATCCAGTAGCCGGCGGCCTCTTCGTCGCGCGGGATATCGCCCTCGCCCTCAAAGACGGTGAAGGCCAGCTTGTCCTTATCAAGGCCGAGATACTCCGGGCTGGTGAGGAACTCCCAGCTCCAGGCGATCATTTCCTTCTTGAAGTAATCGCCGAGGGACCAGTTGCCCAGCATCTCAAAGAAGGTCAGGTGGGAAGCATCGCCGACCTCCTCGATATCGCCGGTGCGGATGCACTTCTGCACGTCGGTCAGGCGGGTGCCGGCCGGGTGCTTGCTGCCCAGCAGATACGGGACCAGCGGATGCATGCCCGCGGTGGTGAACAGAACGGTCGGGTCATTCTCCGGGATGACGGAGGCGCTGGGGATCACAGCATGGCCCTTGCTCTTGAAGAAATTGAGCCACATCGCACGCAGCTCGCCAGAGGTCATCTTCTTCATGGTTGTCTCTCCTTTTCTCCGCCTGATGCGCCCCGCGCCTGCGGGCGCAGCCGCAGGGGGCTGCTTCCTTCACAGGAAGGCGCTCTCATCAGGCATAATCCAAAAAATAAAACGCCTGCCGCCCGGGGACGAACAGACGCAATTCGCGGTACCACTCCGGTTGACGCCCCCGCAGGGGGACGCCCTCTCTCACCCTTAACGCGGGCATACGGCCGGCTCCTCGCCGGCGGCTACGCGGAGGGCTGCCCGGCTCCCCCATGCGCCGGGCTCGCACCGCCCCCGGCTCGCTTGGCATGAGTCACTGACCCCGGCTCTTTCCGCATCAATGCTTTTGATATCTCCGCTATTATACGGAAAAACACTGGGCTTGTCAAGCCAAACAGCAGGGCGGGGAAGGAACTGGCATCCCTTACATCTCCGGTGACCCGTTCCTTCCCGCTGCGCCGGATCCTCACTCCGGCATCGGCCGTCTGCACAGCAGCGCAAACAGCGCCGCCGCACCCACAAGCTGTACACCTGCAGCGGCACCCATGACCAGCACAGCGCGCCCCGTGACGATCGCCAGCGCGGCGACGGCGATCTGCGTGAGCAGCCCGATGAGCATCGCCAGCAGCACCGCCGCGCCCTGCTTGACGGCCTGCACCTCCTGCTCCCAGTCAAAGCGCGGGAAGAGCAGATTCATCGCAAGCGAGCATACCGCAGCAAACGCCGCAGCGCACGTCGGATAGATCATCATCAGCGCAGCGGGCGCGCCGGAGAGCCCCAGCCGCCAGACGGCGACCGCGCCTCCCGCGAGCAGCGCGGGCACATACAGGCACAGCGCCAGCAGCACCTTCGCCCCGAGCCAGTCGCGCATGCGCACAGGCATCGCGCGCAGCAGCACCATCTGCTGCCCCTCCAGCGAGACAGCGCAGGCCGTGGGCTGCATGACCCCCGCAGCGAACGCCGGGATCAGCGGCAGCAGCGCAAGCGCCTGCCCGCCGATCACCGGCACAAAGCGGAGCATCCCCACATACGGGCGCAGGTTCATCACGCAGACCGCCGCCGCCATGAGGACGATCAGCACGGCGCCCATCATGGTATTCATCATATACACGCCGCAGGAGACGAGCCGCTGCCATTCCTTGCCAAGCAGCGCGAGCACCGGCGACAGGCAGCGCACGCGCACACGCCGCACGCCGCTCCGGGCAGAGGCGGAGGCCAGCGCATCGCATACGCGCGTAAAGCCCAGCGTGACAAACAGGCACACCGCAGCAAGCGCCGCAGCGGCGGACAGCAGCAGCCACGCAAAGCCGGCCGCATGCCCGTTCATCGCCTGATACGCCCAGTCCGCCGGGGGATACAGCCCCCTGACCAGCTCGGCCGCGCGGCCAAGCTTCACCATCAGCAGCTGCTCGGTGATGCTGCCCGTACCGGAGGCGGCGCCCAGCGCCATCACGCCGGAGAGCACCAGCGCCATCAGCGCCATGCTCAGCACACCGGACACCAGCGCACGGTGGCGCATGCGCCGCGTCACCCACGACACCAGCACGCCCACCATCAGCGCAGCTGCCGTGGGCAGCGCAGGGATGAGCAGCATCGCCGCCGCAAAGCGCAGCGCCTTACCCGGCTCCATGCCCAGGCATACCCCCGATACCGCCGCAGGCACGGCGATCAGCAGCGCGAACAGCAATTCCGGCAGGAGCACGGACAGGAGCCGGCTCGCCGCGATGGCCGCTGTCGGCACGGGCATCGCGCGCAGCATCTCCACATCATCGCCGCCGAAGATCAGCGCCGGGCCCTTGAGCCCGACCGCGCCGAACGCCAGCATCGCGATCACAATCGCATACACATGCGCAGCCGCATCCAGCGCCCCCATCTCGCTGAGCGCAATCATATATACCGCCGAATATCCCACAGCCATCGCGCACACCAGCAGACACAGCGCAAGCGTCCCCAGCGCGCGCAGGCGCTGCCGCCTGTCATGCCCGTGAATCAGGCTGTTCACCCCGGCCAGCCGGAGCAGGCGGATGCGCAGCAGCAGCCCCGTTCCCCGGATCCAATCAGTCATGAAGCGCCTCCTCCATAAAGACGTCCTCCAGCGAACGATCGCCGGCAATCTCTTCCATCGTGCCCTGCGCGACAAGCCTGCCGCCGCGGATCATGACCACGCGGTCGCACAGCTTCTGCGCGACCTCCAGCACATGGGTGGAAAAGAAGATCGCGCTGCCCTGATCGCAGAGCTCGCGCATCACGCGCTTGAGGTGATACGCCGCCTCCGGGTCCAGCCCGACGAACGGCTCGTCCAGCACCATCAGCCGCGGCTGATGCACCAGCGCAGCGATAACCGCCGTCTTCTGGCGCATGCCGTGGGAATAGGAATCGATCAGATCGCCAAGCCGGTCCGTCATGCCGAGCATCGCGGCGTAGCGTTCCGTGCGCTCGGCGCGCTCCTTCGCCCCCACGCCGTACAGATCCGCCGTCAGCGCGATGAACTGATCGCCCGTCATGAACGGATACAGCGCGGGATGATCCGGCAGATAAGCGATGCGCCGCTTGCAGGCAAGCGGATCCTCCCGGACCGAAATGCCGTCGACCCGGATCTCGCCCTCGTCAAAGCCCATCACGCCGCAGACCGCGCGGATGGTGGTCGACTTGCCGGCTCCGTTGTGGCCGATGAACGCGCAGATTTCCCCCTCGCGCACGCTCAGGGACAGGCCGTCCACAGCGCGCTTTCCGCCGGGATAGACCTTGGTCAGGTTCTCAATGCGAAGCACTTCCATATGCATTCTCCTCTCAGCCATGCCTTCTGTGATACAGATACGAATACAGGATGGGCAGCAGCACAGCCAGCGCCAGAATGACCAGCGCCGCTGATGCCGCAGCCGTGGCCGGCAGCAGCAGGCAGACAAGCAGCAGCACGCCCGCCGCCATAAAGACCATGCCGCCGAAGCGATGCGTCACGCGCCAGTTGTCGTCATCCTCCAGCGTCCACTTGATGCGGATGCCGAGCCAGCGGTTCCTCGTGCACTTGGGCAGATAATTGCCCACCGCCATGAGCAGCGCGCCCAGCAGCAGCAGCGCAGGCGTATGGATATCGAAGGAGACGCCCAGCGCATGGGCATAGACCGCAGCGGACCCAAACAGCGAAATCATCGGGCAGATCCCATGCATGATGCGCATCATCTTCGGGTTGCTGCCAACCGCCGTGCCGCCGCGCTCGCTCACCGCCACGCACACAAAGTGCAGCCCCAGCAGGATCAGCGGCAGCCCGAACACCGCAAAGCCGCGGCTTGACCAGCCGTTGGGCTCGCCGTCCATGCCCCAGTGCGTCGCCACCTGCTCGGGCAGCCTGTCCCACAGGAGGACGCCCGCCAGCATCGGCAGCAGCGTCACCGCCGCGACGACGGCATGCGCCAGCAGCCGCCATTTATTCTTCCGGATGTATTCACGCATTTTCCTTTTCCCCCCTCAGATCGCTGATAAAGAGCATGATCTCCTCGAGCACCGAGGCGTTCAGCTCGTAATAGATATACTTCCCCTCCCGCTTGTCGCGGATGAGATCCGCCTCCCGCAGCACGGACAAATGGCGCGAAATAGACGCCGCCGTCACCGGAAAGCGCTCCGAAATCTCCCCGGCGGACAGCCTGCCGCCCTTGAGGAGATTGAGGATCTCCCGCCGGATCGGATCAGCCAGCGCACGCATGGTCTCCTGCAGAGCCATAGGCATCCCCTTTCATTTAACATTTAACCTAATCGTTAACTGTATTATAGCACACCATTTTCAGATTGTCAACAAAAAAAGGAGGCCGTCAGGTTGGATCCTGACAGCCCCCTGTGCTGCATGATGATTACGGGGTGAGGCGGGTCGGGCCGCGGAAGATGAACATGGCCTCCTTGATCGCCATGCCCAACAGGAGCATGGTCAAGCGGTCGATGCCCAGGCCGAAGCCGCCGTGCGGCGGGCAGCCGTACTTGAAGAACTCGGTGTAGAACTTGACGTCCTCGTCAAGGCCCTTCTCCTTCGCCTGCGCGCAGAGCACGTCATAGCGGTGCTCGCGCTGGGCGCCGGTGGTGATCTCCACACCGCGCCAGATCAGGTCGTAGCCCTGCGGGATGCCCTGCTCGTCGCGCATGTGGTAGAAGGCGCGCTTTTCCGCGCTGAAGTCGGTGACGAAGAGGAACTCGTGGCCGAACTTCTTCTTGACCAGATCATAGGACAGGTGCTCCGCCTCGGTGGTCAGGTCGCCCTTCTCCACCTCCGGCACCTTGTAGCCGAATTCCTTCTCCAGTTCCTCATACAGGTCGGCGAGCTTCATCACCGGGAACGGCAGGGTCGGCACCTCCAGCGGCGCGCCGAACATCTCCTCCAGCTCCTTGCCGTAGGTCTCCTTGACCTTGCCAAGGGCATAGGTCAGCAGCTCGGCCTCCAGCTGCATCACGTCATGGAAGGACTCGATGAAGCTGAACTCCAGATCGAAGCCGGAGAACTCAGTGGTGTGCTTGCTGGTGAAGCTCTTCTCCGCGCGGAAGACCGGGCCCACCTCAAAGATGCGCTCAAAGCCGGAGGCCATGGCCATCTGCTTATAGAACTGCGGGCTCTGGGCAAGGTAGGCGTTGCGGTCGAAGTACTTGACCTCGAACACATCCGCGCCGGACTCGCTGGCCGCGCCAATCAGCTTCGGGGTATGGATCTCGATGAACTTCTTCTCCAGCAGGTACTCGCGCATGGAGGCGACGAGCAGCGTCTGCACCTTGAAGAGCATCTGGTTCTTATCGGTACGCAGGTCGACCCAGCGGTAGTCAATGCGCTGGTCGATGGAGGAGCGCTCGTGGCCCTTACGCGCCTCGCGGTCGATCGGCAGCGGCGCCGCGATGGACTCGACGATGATCTGCTTGGGATAGATCTCCACGCCGCCGAGCTTGACATACTCGCTCTCCACAGCCTTACCGATGACGGTGATGACAGAGTCCGGGGTCAGGGAGTTGACCGCAGCGTCCAGCTCCGGATCCTCGTTCTTCTCCACGGTGATCTGCACCCTGCCGGTGATATCCTTGAGCACGATGAAGGCCATCTTGCTCTTATTGCGAATGGTATCCACGAAGCCGCAGACCTTGATCTGCTCCGCGCCGCGGACGTTAGCCGCATATGTTCTTTCCATAACTGTGTTTCCCTCCGTTATCAAGTGGTTCACAACATTTTTATTATACCTGCAATTTGCCGCAAATCAAGCCCTAATCGCAGCCGGCGGAAATTTTTCCGAGTTTTACCACCCGGCGTTGTGGTTGACATTCCCATTTGCGCATAGTATAATGTCAGATGCGCATGTACCTGTAGCTCAGTTGGATAGAGCGTCAGACTCCGACTCTGAAGGCCGTAGGTTCGAATCCTATCAGGTACGCCATGAAAAAAGCCTTGATTTTGTTGAAGAAATCGGGGCTTTTTCTTTATTCGCCTCCCATTCACGCCTCACTGCCGGGGCCGCCCGTCCGGGTTCGGCCCGGATTCCTCCCTCCTGACCCAAAGAATCCCGCCCCGCAGTAAAGTCTTTGCCGGTTCGCTATGCAGCTTCCCCGCAGCGGGACGAAATCACATCCAGCCCCCATCGTCCGCCAGAGCATACAGCGCCGCACAGCGCAGAATCCTGATTCTTTTTTCTCCAGAAAACGCTCCGGATCCGCGCTTTCTCCCTGCCGCCCCGCATACCGTGCGATCATAGGTTCAGGCAGGAGAGCCGTACGCGCGAAGAACCCCGGCCACTATGGACATTTCGTGCAATTGGTGGTAAAATAGCTTAAGACAGCCATACATGATGCCGTCCCTGCGGATATGTATCGGTAGTATATGTTATTCTTCCAACCTGTGGTATCCTGTGATCACAGCAAGCAAACAACCATACCAACACAGAAAAGGAGTGTTTCATCATGACCCATCAGGAGCATCTGATCCGCAAGACGATCGAATACCTCGATTCCCAGAACTGGCACTATAAGCTCAACGAGAAGCGCAGCAACGTGATCGAGATGAGCATGGGCGTCAAGTCCAAGCTCAAGAGCATCCGCATGCTGATCGTCGTTGAGGAGGCCGGCATCCAGAGCTTCGGCATCTGCCCGATGAACGCCTCCGCCGACGTGTACGCGCAGGTCGTCGAGTTCATCACCCGCGCCAACTACAACCTCAAGGTCGGCAAGTTCGAGTTCGACTACTCCGACGGCGAGATCCGCTATCAGGCCTACCTCCCGTGCAAGGACACCGATCCGGGTCTGAAGGACATCGAGCGCGTGGTCGACATCCCGATCCTGATGATGCAGATGTACGGCGACGGCCTGGTCAAGAGCCTCATGGGCTTCGGCGATCCGGAGAACGACATCAAGGCCATCGAGAACAAGTAATCACACCGCAAGAGCGGCAGGGCAGCCTGCCGCTTTTTTGTTTGGAATCGTACTGATGCATGCGCGCGAAGACGCCAGCTTTTCTCTTCAGCCCGTTCATGGTATAATGTCTGTATCACACGATCAAAGGAGGCCATCCTCTTGAAGATACTGCATACCTCCGACTGGCATCTGGGCATGCCCGTGGGCACGGGCAGCTACGAGGGCTGCCAGCGTCATTTCCTCGCGCAGCTGCGGGAGCTCATCGTCCGCGAGGGCGTGGGCGCGGTGCTGCTGGCGGGCGATGTGTACGACGCGGGCGTCGTCAGCGCGGACGCCATCGGGATCTACAACGACGCGGCGTCCATGCTCTGCGTGCAGCTGGGCGTGACGATGATCGTCATCGCCGGCAACCACGACAGCGCGCCTCGCCTTGCTTCCTGCAGGGAGCTGCTCGCCGCCTCCGGCCTGCATGTGCGCGGGCGGCTCACGCGCGATGTGGAGCCCGTGCTGCTGGACGGCGGGCGCACGGCGGTCTATCCCCTGCCCTTCTTCACGCGCGATGCGGTGAGCGCGCTCTTCCCGGAGAAGCAGGAGGCCATCCGCTCCACGGAGACGGCATATCAGGTGCTCTGCGATCACATCCGCAGCCAGATGGATCCCGCACGGCGCAACATCATTCTCTCCCATGCGCTGATCGTCGGGTCGGAGCTGTCCGATTCCGACCGCTCTGCGCGCGTGGGCTTCGCCACAGCGGTGTCCAAGGACGTCTTTGATGGCTTTGACTATGTCGCCCTCGGGCATATCCATAAGCCGCAGGTCATCGCGCCGCATGTGCGCTACAGCGGCAGCCCGCTCAAGTATTCCTTCGGCAGCGAGGAGACGCAGGAGAAGGGCGTCGTGCTCATCGACACCGACGATATGAGCCAGCGGTTCATCCCGCTGCCGCCGCTGCGCGACAGAGCGAGCGCAGCGGGCACGCTTGACGAGCTGCTTGCGCGGGAGGATCTCAGCGATCAGTACCTGCGCCTGACGGTCACGGACAGGTATGCCGGGCTGGAGCTGTTGGCGCAGCTTCGCGATCGCTTCCCGAATGTGCTGGAGGTCTGCGGCAAGAGTGTCGAGGCCGGGGATGCGCTCTCCGCGCTGTCCGTGGAGGAGCTGGAGTCCATGGACGAAACGGACATCATGCAGAAATTCATGGCGGAGAACTTTGGCTGCGAGCCGACCGACGCACAGCTTGCGCTGTTTCAGGATGTGCTCGCATGGAGCGAGGAGGAGGGTGAGCTGTCATGAGGCCTGTATATCTGAGCTTCCAATGCTTCGGCCCGTATATGGAGCGGCAGGAGATCGACTTTGAGGCACTGCAGCAGAGCGGCCTGTTCCTCATCTGCGGCGAGACCGGCGCGGGCAAGTCGACCATCCTCGATGCCATCTGCTATGCGCTCTATGGCAAATCCAGCGGCGGGCTGCGCGGCGACCTGTCGGTCATGCGCTGCAAGCTCGCCGGCAAGGACGACGAGACGCGCATCGAGTTCATCTTTGACTGCAGCGGCAAGCGCTATCGTTTCCTGCGCAGCCTGAAGATCGCGCGCAAGAACCTCAACGACAGCCACGACTGTCAGGTGCTCACGGACGGCGTGTTCGTCCCTCTGCTGGAAAACCCGAAGGCCACCTTCGTCAACCAGAAGGCGCAGGAGCTCATCGGCCTGACATACGAGCAGTTCCGTCAGGTCATCATCCTGCCTCAGGGCCAGTTCGAGAAGCTGCTCGTCTCCGACTCTGTCGAGAAGGAGAAGATCCTCGTCAGCCTCTTCCATGCCGACCGCTGGCAGCGCATCGCCGAGGAGCTCTACCGCCGGGTCCATGCGCGCAGCGAGGAGATCAAGGCCGAGGGAATCGCCATCAAGGGGAAGCTGCAGGAATACGGCTGCACGTCGCTCCCCCTGCTCGCCGTCAGGCTGGAGGGGCAGCGCACGCAGGCGGACGCCCTCGCACAGCAGAGCCGGCAGCAGGAGGCTGCCCTCGCCGCCCTGCGCAAGGAGAACGAAGCCGCGCTGCTCGTCAGCGCGGAGTACGACGCGCTGAGAAAGCGCGAGGCGGAGCTGCGCAGTCTGAAATCCCAGGCGGAAGCATATCAGCAGACAGAGCGGCAGCTTGCCCTCGCCGCCCGCACGGAGGCCATCATCCCCCTGCAGACCGCGGCGAAGGAAGCCGCCCGCCTGACTGCAGCGCGCCGTACAGCGGCAGAAACCGCGCAGGACAACCTCACCCGCGCACAGAATGACCTTGCCGCCGTGCAGGCCACGCGCGAGAAGGTCGGGCAGAACCGGGAGAAATACGATCAGTTCCGCCGCCATATCACCCTGCTGGAGAACGCGCGCGGGACGTACGAATCCCTCGCCGAGCGGCAGAGCGCATGGCAGAAGGCAGCAAGCCTCAAGGAGGAGCGCCGTAAAGAGCAGGAGCAGGCCGAGCTGACGCTGGCCTCCTGCGAAAAGAGCCTTGAGCGCGCGTTCAGGGCGCAGCGGGAGGCGCGGGCGCAGTATGAGCGCATGCAGGAGCAGTATATCCTCGGCATCGGCGGAAAGCTCGCCGCAGAGCTGAAGGCCGGCATGCCCTGCCCCGTCTGCGGCAGCACGCATCATCCCGCTCCGGCGCAGCCCGCCGCGTCGCCCGTCACCGACGAGCAGCTGGATACCAGCAGCCGCGAAACCAAGCAAAGCGACAAGCAGTATGAGCTCGCCCACAAGCGTCACGCCGACGCGCAGCAGGGCGCCGATACCGCCCGCCGGCTGCACCAGCAGGCCACGCAGGACGAGATCGCGGCGCAGCGCGACCTTGAGAATACGCTCTCCGGCCGCATCAGCGGCGTGGAGACGCTGAAAGATCTGGAGGCCGCCATCCGAAAGTATACGACGTCCGTCGCCAACTACGATAAGGCTGATCAGGAGAGCGCAGCCGCCATCACGAGCGCACAGGCCGCATACGCCGCTGCGCAGACGGCGCAGGCCGCCGCCCATGCAGAGCTCGCCGCCGCGCAGAGCGACGCGCAGGAGAAGCAGAGCGCCTTCGCCGACGCGCTTGCCGCCGCAGGCTTTGAGAGCGAAAAGCAGTTCGCCGGCGCATGCCTCACGCCGGAGGAGCGCAATAAGTGCCAGAGCCGCCTCGTCGAGTACAGGACGCGCGTGCAGGACGCCGCCGCCCAGCTCGCCGCGCAGCAGGAAAAGCTCGCCGGACAGACCGAGCCGGACATGGCTGCCCTGAACGCAGCGATCCGTCAGGCCGATCAGGCGCATAAAAAGGCGGTCGCCGACCACGCAACCGCCGCCCAGCTCGCTGCGAGAATGGAGAAGGACCACGCCGCGCTGACCAGGCGCACAGA
Source organism: Clostridia bacterium (assembly GCA_017938795.1). Taxonomy (GTDB): domain Bacteria; phylum Bacillota; class Clostridia; order Christensenellales; family Aristaeellaceae; genus Ventricola. Next base: position 57,737 of record JAGBAV010000037.1, on the reverse strand, counting down.
GGCAAATGAGGCCGCCCGCCTGCAGGCGGACGAGGATCTGGAGTTCGCCAACAGGCTGCGAGGAACCAAAGGCAGCAGCCTGCAGCGCTATGTGCTGGGCGTGATGCTCACGTCGATCACCGTGCAGGCCAACAGGCTGCTTGCCGGCGTGTACGGCGGTCGCTACCAGCTGCACAGGACGGACGCCATCGCCGGCGCCGGGCGCAAGGGCGGCCTTGAGCTGGAGGTCTACGACGCGCAGAACAACGAGCGCAGGAGCGTCACAACGCTGTCCGGCGGCGAGAAGTTCCTCGTCGCGCTGAGCCTTGCCATCGGCCTGTCCACGGTCGTGCAGGCGCAGGGCAGCGGCATCCGGCTGGAAGCGATGTTCATCGACGAGGGCTTCGGCTCGCTGGACCGCGAGTCCGTGGGCGATGCGCTGGAGGTGCTGCAGGGCATCCAGCGCACAAACGGCGTCGTGGGCGTGATCTCGCATGTCGAGCAGCTGGCAGAGACGATCCCCGCCAAGCTGGAGGCCGTCAAGGGCCCGCACGGCAGCCGCCTGATCACGAGGCTGTGATTCCATCATGCATATCCAAAAAACAGCAAAAGCCAGAGCGTTCTGCTCTGGCTTTTTGTCGCTTCGGTTACTGCGCGTCCACCGCGATCTGCACGGCGGAGACCTGCGGCGGCAGGGACATGGTCATCGCGCCGTTGGTGGCGGCGGTGACATGGTCGCCCACGGCGATCATGCCCGCATCCTCCGGCAGGTGGACGACGATCTCCTCGCCGGTCTCATCCTTCACGATGGTAACGGAGCCGCCGTCAACCTGCGTCACCTCGCCGGCGATCATGTGGACATACACGCGCAGGGCGGTCACCTGCGCCGGGAGGGAGCGGGTCATCTTGCCGTCATAGTCAACGAAGATGTAGCCGCCGACCTCCAGCTCGCCCGCGTCAACACCCTCAAAGACCGTGCTGTCCGTCAGGTTCGCCTGCACCATGCCGTGCTGCGCATCCTCAAAGACCACCGCGCCGCTGCCGACGTCCACGATCACGCCGCTCAGGCCGTGGATCTCCTCCGGCACGGACTCCACCACCGTGCCGCCCATCGCAAGGGCGCAGACGCCCGCGGCAAGAATCAGCGCGAGGATCGTCCCCGCGATCAGAATCATCTTCTTGTTCATATGAGTTTCCTCCATGTTTCTGTTTGTTATTCTGTCAGGGCCGGTGCGCCCGACACTATATAGACGAGCGCCCCCGGGAAAAGCATCCCGCCTGACAATAATAATTTTCCATTTCCCGCAATTCAGCAATATCCACAGGAAAACAGGCCGCCATTTTACCACACCCATGAAGTTTGTGCAACGCCGGAGAATTGTCAAAAAAGATTTGCCATTCCTTTCCCTTTATGCTATATTATATTTGTTTTGGGATTCCTGTGAATTCATCATTCCAACTCACAACATTTACTATAGGAGGAAATCACCATGTCCGAGAAGACTCTCGTCGGCTCCCTGATCGTCGGCCAGTCCGGCGGCCCGTCTGCCGTCATCAACTGCTCCGCCTACGGCGTCATCAAGGCCGGCCTGGAGAATCCGAATATCACCCGCGTTTACGGCGCGCATCATGGCATCAAGGGCGTCCTGAACGACGAGCTGATGATCATGGACGAGGAGGACGCCGCCGAGCTGGAGAATATGCTCCACACCCCGTCCTCTGCGCTGGGCTCCTGCCGCTATAAGATCGCCGACCCGGACGTCGACGACACCGACTACAAGCGCATCCTTGAGATCTTCAAGAAGTACGATGTCCGCTATTTCTTCTACAACGGCGGCAACGACTCCATGGATACCTGCAACAAGATCTCCAAGTACATGAGCCGCGTTGGCTATGAGTGCCGCGTCATGGGCGTGCCGAAGACCATCGATAACGATCTGGCCGGCACCGACCACTGCCCGGGCTTCGCCTCCGCCGCGAAGTACATCGCCACCTCCGTCATGGAAGTCTCCCGTGACAGCCAGGTCTACGACACCGGCATGATCACCATCATCGAGTGCATGGGCCGTCACGCCGGCTGGCTGACCGCCGCCGCTGCGCTCGCGGGCGTCAAGGGCGACGGCCCCGACCTGATCTACCTGCCGGAGGTCGACTTCGACATGGATCAGTTCATCGCCGACATCAAGCGCGTCTACGGCGCCAAGAAGAACTGCATCGTCGCGGTCTCCGAGGGCGTGCACTATGCCGACGGCACCTTCGTCTCCGAGGCGAAGACCTCCGGCACCGACGGCTTCGGCCATGCCCAGCTGGGCGGTCTGGCTGCCCGTCTGGCCGATGTCGTCAAGGCTGCGACCGGCGCAAAGGTCCGCCCGATCGAGCTGAGCCTGCTCCAGCGCTGCGCCGCGCACTGCGCCTCCGGCACCGACATCGCCGAGTCCTTCATGTCCGGCAAGGTCGCGGTTGAGGCCGCTGTCGCCGGCGAGACCGACAAGATGGTCGGCTTCGCCTGCACCCGTGACGAGAGCGGCTACAAGTGCGAGGCGAAGCTCTTCGACCTCAGCCTCGTCGCCAACACCGAGAAGAAGGTTCCGCTCGAGTGGATCAATGCCGAGCACAACGGCGTCACTCAGGGCTTCATCGACTACTGCCTGCCGCTGATTCAGGGCGAGACCGGCATGGTCAAGGAAGACGGCCTGCCGCGCTTCGTGCAGCTCAAGAAGGTTTTCGCGAAGTAATCTTCAAAGCCCCGTCCGAAAGGACGGGGCTTTCTCTGTTATGTGAATCATCCGGTGAATACAGCGCTGTGCCGGTTCGTACGCCGAAAGGTTTTCGGCATGCAGAAAGCGCCTTCCCATACAGGGAAGGCGCTTGTTTTTGGTCTGCGGTTACGCCACCGGGCCCGCGTTCTTCAGGAACGCGCAGTAGCACTTGTAAGCCTCGTACAGGTCGGCCTTGCTGATGAGCTCGTAGAGCGCATGCATGGAGAGCACCGCCACGCCGGAGTCGATCACGTTCATGCCGTACTTGGCGCACATGTAGGCGATCGTTCCGCCGCCGCCCAGATCCACGCGGCCCAGCTCCGCCGTCTGGAAGTTGACGCCCGCGTCGTCCATGATGCGGCGCAGCACGGCGATGTACTCGGCGTTCGCGTCGCTGGAGCCGCCCTTGCCGGCGCGGCCGGTGAACTTATTGAAGCACACGCCGCGGCCGAGGAACGCAGAATTCTTCTTCTCAAACGCAGAGGCGAAGTTCGGGTCGTAGCCCGCGCTGACGTCGCTGGAGAGCATGCGGCTGTTGCTCAGCGTACGGCGGACGGCGAGATTGCCGCTCTCGCCCGCGAGCTCACACAGCTCGGCGACGATGTTCTCGAAGTAGCGGGAGTCCATGCCGGTCGCGCCAACGGAACCGATCTCCTCCTTGTCGGTCAGTACGGCGCAGATCGTATACGCCGGGACGCCCTCGTAATCGAGCACCGCCATCATCGACGGATACGCGCAGACGCGGTCGTCATGGCCGTAGGCGAGGATCATACTGCGGTCAAAGCCGACGTCGCGCGCCTTGCCGGCGGGCACGATCTCCAGCTCCGCAGAGAGGAAGTCCTCTTCCTCCACGCCGTACTTCTCGGCGAGCAGCGCGAGCACGCCGCTCTTGACGGCTTCCTTCTCGCACTCGGGCATCGGCCTGCCGCCGATGATCAGGTTGAGATCCTCGCCCGGGATGATCTCGCGGGCATTCTTCGCCATCTGATCCTGCGCCAGATGCGGCAGCAGATCGGAGATATAGAAGACCGGGTCCGCCTCATCCTCGCCGATGGCGACGGTAACGATCGTGCCGTCCTTCCTGCAGATCACGCCGTGCAGCGCCAGCGGGGTCGCGACCCACTGATACTTCTTGATACCGCCGTAGTAGTGCGTATCCAGATACGCGAAGTCAGAATCCTCATACAGCGGGTTCTGCTTGACGTCGATGCGCGGGGAGTCGATGTGCGCGCCGACGATGTTCATGCCCTCGCTCAGCGGCTTCTCGCCGATGACGAAGCAGATAAAGCACTTGTTCATCCAGTTGACATAGACCTTGTCGCCGGCGGCGAGCTTCTTCCCCGCCTTCACCAGCGCGAACAGATCCTCAAAGCCGGCGGCCTGAGCCTCGCGGACGGAGGCTGTCACGCACTCGCGCTCGGTCTTTCCCTCGTTGATATAGGCGCAGTACGCCTTGGCGAAGGCCTCGACCTTCTCCATCGCCGCTGCGTCATAGGTCGTCCATGCGTTCTTTCTTTCCATATGTACTTCCTCCTTGATATCAATGTGTTATGTCCGCGCCGCAATGCGGCCCCGGAATGAGTTGTTTATTTCTTTTTCACTTTCTGTGCATACATCTGGCTGGTTGTCATTACAATCGGCTCTTCGGGTTCTTCGTAGTTGAACTGTCTGGATGCTGTTATGCTGCGGATCAGAAGAACACCCGGTTCGTGACTGCCGGCGTCATAGTCAGTCTTCGAGTGCATAACAAATGTGATGCTTTTCTCTCCCGGATCAAGTTTTGTTACGATATTGATCTGATTATCCTTATTCGCATAATCCAACAGATTCTGTTTATAGCAAAGCTTTCCGCACAGCAGAACTTCAAACCACGCAAAACTTGAAGCTTTCTGCAGAATGCTCGGCACAAATACCGTGATCTGAACAGCATATACACCACTGTGTTCAATCCTGAAAGGAATGCGGTACTTATACAGGTCTCCCTTCCGGATCTTGCTGCTGCCAAAGCTGCACACCGCCTGAAAACGCCCTGCCGACAGGTAAACGGGGATCGCCTCTTTCTGAGCCGACATTCCCGTCATCGTCCCGCCGCCCAGTTCAATCATCGTCCTGCTATCCGGGAGATAATAATCCATCAGCGTATACTCTGTGTTGGGAATATCATACAGCAGCTTAGGCTGAAGACGCCGGATCACTTCATGAACGACGGTATCCATCTTTTTGAAATACCGTGGGATGCCCAGACCGTATTGAAGCAGCTTCCGCTGGTTAAACAGCATATAAGTGTCAAAACAGGTATCATCCTTGAGCAACACAGCGCTGTTCATCCACAATCCCATTCTGTATTCCCAATAGATCAGATCTCCCGTATGATAATCGTAGATGTTCCCAAATTCATGCTCATCATAGAAGCGCTTCATTGTCGAGCGATACCATTCGTCATCCATCTTATCCGGGTATGACAATCTGCGCGCAACCTTTTCCCAATCACAATACTGCGGGAGATCCGAATAGAAGTCCGAACGGATAATCTCCACCAGATTCGACCGCACAGCCAGTCTTCCCTTCGGCAGATGCGCCCTGACGCCGGGAATTGCTCGGAATACATGCTGGTGATAGTGATTGTGATAACAAACCGGACTTAGTTTATCAAACTCATCCTGCACAGCTTTTCCATCCATCGGAATCTCGACAAATTCCATCTGATGTTCCTTGCAGAACGCTTTGGTGAATATATAGTCAACCTCCTGCGCCTGATCGCCACGTGCATGATATGTATAGAAGATATGTCCATCGGTCTTGCCGCCCAAAGCAGCCAGTGTTATACGGGCATCGTTGCCTCTTGTGAGGGAAAAGATCAGTTTTCTGTCAGCCGTCAGAACATCCATCTGCTTTTTACAGCAGTCAGCGATATAATCCATCACTTCGTTGACGTCGGCGTTCAGCCTCGGTCCGCGCGGGAAGATTCGCTTAAGTCTCATGCCGTGAAGTTCCAGTCTGTGATTGGGCATCATGGCCATAACATCAACGAATGGCGTGCAGTTGCCCGGAAGCAGCCACGGCAGGGGCTTCCGCTCCACATATTCCCTGACAAACTCAAGTCGCTCCGCACCCGTGATCCCCGCAATAATCTGGTAATGCGACGCTGCCAGCAGTTCATGGCGGTAATAACACAAGGATCGCATACCGGTCGCATCCTGCACCAGATACGCATGCTCCTTATCGCCATATACAATCAAATGTCTGCCGCCCAGCTCATCCAGATAGTCATACAGAGCATTCTCACCTTTCTGATACAGCTGTACCACCTTGCGTGCCACAATTCCGCTGTCCATATGCCAGTCGATCATGTCCATCACTGTGCCCAGAATCAGCGTCCACGCATCATTCTGTTCAACGTATACACATGGATTATCCGGGTCATAGGTAATATACAGACCACAGCCGAAATACATCCGCTTCCAATGATCCAGAACGGTGTATTCCCGGTCAGCAATCAGAAATCCCCTCGCATACAGGCAATCATAATATGGCTGTTCAGGCGTCGGCTTGCCGTAAATCTTGTCATACAATTGATTTCCCATATCCATTCCCTTTCATTCTTGTCTTTTCAGGCAGCGCAAAATTATTTCCGAATAATACAGCGTCTGATTCTGGACATAGCACGCCTAATTGCATAGACAGCCCCTTTTTCTCTGAACACATGGAATCCCTTTTCCACAAGCACAGCCGCCCGGACAAGTTTACCGGGATTTACTATAGCAGTCTTTTCCTGTTTTTCTGCTTTATTACGCAGGTAGGCAACCTTCTTCCTCAGATAAGTACTCTTTTCACGCTCATCATCATACTTTTTCTGTCGTTCGTCGATCCGCTTCTCAAGCAAACTGATCTTCTTCTTCTCGCGCTTATGGTTCATTTCATGATGGTCAATCAGCGTCTCAAGCATGCGATAACTGCATCCATAGGAAATGGGCACTCTCTCCCGCGTAAGGCTTTCGAAGATTTCTGTCCACAGTTTATCAAAATCAAAACCAAACAGTTCCTCTACGTGCCGCCTTGCAGCTCTCCCGTACTCCTTGCGCATTTCATCATTTGTCAGCAGTTCAATCAGCGCCTGTGCCGCCATGCTGATATTGCCTTGCGGCACGGAGATGATGCCTCTCCCATCCTCTGCAAGCGTCAGATACGGCAATTCATACATGACACAGGGGAGGCCAGCCATCTTGCTCTCTTGCAGCGTCAACGGATATCCCTCATACTCTGAGGTCATTAAAAACACGCTAGCATTGCTGTAATACGGCTTGACATCCCGCTGAAAGCCATGCAGTACGACATGCTCTTCCAATTCCATCCGTTCAATCTCGTTATGGAAATCTTCCCTGATTTTATCCTCTTTGGCATCTCCGACGATATGCAGCTTCACGTCCGGCACAGCCTCCGCGACGCGGCGAATAATATGCAGCGCGTCGAAGGGATGCTTCTCATACGAGATCCGCGCCAGCCAGAGAATATCATGCGTATCACAGGCAGATGGCGTCCAAACACCGGGTTCCTCGGTAAAAGGATTGATGGTCTGATAGGTATTGGCATTATAGTGGCTCCAGAATTCGCGGTCCGTACCGCTGAGCGTGACAACACCATCGGCAAGCGGATAAGCCGCCATCATATTGCGCACAGAATCCCATCCTCTGAGAATGCTGAGCGAAAACACATTATGACAGTGCGCAATCAGTGCTGCACTGCCGGACTTGATTGCCATCTCATCCCAGAGCATCATGTTCAACGTCCATGCATGATAGACCACAGCATCAATGTCGTATTCGCGGATAATGCTTTGCCATGCACGGCACCTATCTCCATAATTATGTCGGTTTGTCTCCATGTAGTGTGGCAACATAACACGCTTCACGCATGTTGGTAGCGGATAATCATTCTCCTCTGGCTGTTCATCTGTCAGTACGACAACGTTGAGTCCCATCTTCACCCACAGCTCACACAGCTGGCATAGCACACGCTGCACACCGCCATTCACACAAGAGTGATAATACGCCGCAACCGTTTTAACCGGCCGCCTATCGTATGTCAGCATGTTGGCGCCCAAGATTTTTTTCATCACCGCATATCGGTCAAAGTACATTTTCTCTGCCAGAACACTGATGATATCATCTGCACGCCAGTAATCAAACATCAGATCGAACGCACGCACCGAATCGCTTTCCGGCACTTCGGTCAGCCATCGTGAAAGACAATCATTCATCAACTGCCTGCGGTTCGTCTCCTCGACATCCGCATACGCCTCCAGCTCGCCCTTACTCTCGAAGAAGCGCTTCGCGCCGTCCACAATGCGCGCCATGGTGCAGTAACGTTCGAACTGCTTCATGGTCATGCGGTTAAAGCCCGTACCGCCGCGGCCAAAGTAGTACTTGTAGTAGCACTTGTCCGGCAATCCACGGTAGCTGCGGGCATGATACGCCAGAATCAGATATGCCAGCTTGTCCTGCGCCTTTGGCAGAATGGCATCCTCCATATCCCGCGCTGCCTTACGGCACAGCTCCGCGCTGTAAATCTTGTTCCACAAGGAAAACATGTACTTCTTCTCGCGGAAGCAGCCATCAAACACTTCGCTGCCATTCAGCGTGCCATCATACGGCGTAACAAACGCCTGCATAGCCTCAATCCGCTTCTCGGGCAGGCCATTCACATTGATAATCTCCGTATTGAACTGGAGAATATCCACCGGCTGCTCCTGCATCTGGGCATAGAGCTCCTCGCAGGCCTGCGGCGCGATCTCGTCATCAGCGTCGGCGAACATGATGTATTCGCCGCGAGCAAGCTGGATGCCGAGCTTGCGCGCCATCCATGCAGACTGATTCTGCTCAAACCGGCGAACGATAAACCTCGGATCCTTCTGCGCCCACGCCTGCAGCAGCGCGTAAGAACCATCCGTGCTGCAGTCGTCAACGCAGATCACTTCGATATCCTCAAGCGTCTGCGCCGCCCAGGATCCCAGCGTACCGGGCAGGTACGCCTCCATATTGTATACCGGCATAATAATTGAAATGCGCGGCATGTTGTACACCAGCCTTTCCGTATCCTTCTGTATTTCAGCAATCAAATTGGCATAATACACGCAATTTACTATATGATATCACCATTTACATGCGCTGTCAAACTGCGGCGGCCCATACAACCCGTCATACAGCTGTATACCTGAAAGCCTGGCTCTCTGTCATAAGCCCAGCCAATCAGAAAAGCCGGGCTGCTCATCAGCCCGGCTTCCTTATCCGATATATCCGTTCAGGTGCGCTCCATCTCCCGTATCCGCTGATCCGTCGCCATCGCCATGCACACCGCCACGCCGCATGCGCCCAGTACCGCAAACAGCGCCGCAGCGCCCGATCCCTTGCCCGTGCCAAAGAGCAGCGCGGGCAGGCTCCCCGCCTGCACAGCGGCCATCGCCGGCTCGAACACACGGTCCACCAGCCATCCTCCCAGCGCATAGCCCACGGGGATGGTGAAGAACTGCAGCGTATTGCGCGCGGAGAACACGCGCCCCTGCATGCCCACCGGGATATACCCGCGCATCAGGGCGGTGAGGTTCGCGTTCATCAGGGGGATCGGCAGCCAGCCCAGCACCGCGCCGAGGCACCACCACGGCAGCGACCGCCCGAAGGCGAGCAGGAAGTTATCCGTGGACATGGAGACCGCCATACACAGCACGACCATCGTCACGCGGGATCTGGGTTTGGGCAGCAGCAGCGCCAGCGAGCTGCCTGCCAGCATCGCGATGCCCTTGGCTGCGTTGACCGTGCCCAGCGCAGCCTGACCGCCGCCCGGCACGGAGAGAATCATCGCCGGGAGCGCCGCCTCATACATCGACGCGACCAGATTGATCGCCGCAAAGGAAAGGATCATGTGCAGCACGCCCCTGTTCCTGCGCAGGTAGGCAAGGCCCTCGCCCGCCGCCCGCAGCAGCGGCTCGCCCTTCACCGCCTTATCCTCCGCCTCCGGGATCTCCACAAGGAGCAGGAGCGAAAGGAATGCCGCGGCAAACGTCAGAAGATCCACGAGGATCACCCCGCGCAGGCCGGTGAAGGCCAGCAGCGCGGACGCCAGCGCAGGGGTGATGATATTGATCAGCGAGCCGGAGAAGGACTGCAGCGCAGCCGTCTGCTGATACAGATGCTTCGGCGTGAGCAGGGTAACCGTCACGTCGGCCGCAGGCCGCTGCACGGTGTTCATCAGGCCGTTGACCGCGTTGATCGCATACAGATGCCCGATGGTCAGCCGGTCCGTCACAAGCAGCAGCAGCACGCACAGCGTCGTCGCCGCGGCGATGCAGTCGCAGACAAGCATCGTGCGCTTCTTGTTCCATCGGTCGCTCAGCGCGCCGGCAAAGATGCTCATCGCCACATACGGCAGATATGAGCAGACGGACAGCAGCGCCGTGCTCAGCGCGCTGCCCTGCTGGTCATAGGACCAGACGATCAGCGCAAAGGACGTCATCGCGCTGCCCAGCGAAGAGAGCGCCTGCGTCGCCCAGAGAATCAGGAAGCTGCGAAGCTCCCTCAGGTTGTCTTTTGTCAGATAGTGTTTCATCGGTCTTTGCTCCTTTATCATTCTGATGATCCATCAAAGCAAAGCCGTCAGGCAGTCATGCCGTCTCCATACAGGCTGGCCCGATCAGGCTCTGCATGGAGCTGTGACAATGCAAAGAATCATGCCAATCCCCCTTCGTCCGTCTCTGTCTGCAGGGAGCGGGGTGCTCAGGCCTCGCCGCCCGCGTATCCGTTATACCATGCGCGCTGATCAAAGGGCTTCTTCACCGGGGCCTTGACCGCCTCCGCCGCACGGCCCACGGGCAGGAAGCACACCAGCTCCATATCCTGCGGCACGCCGAGGATATCGGCCATCTTCCGCCCGATGCGGTCCTCGTCCGTGATATGCCCCTCAATCCAGCAGCTCTCATAGCCCAGCGCCACAATCGCCAGCAGCATGTTCTGGATCGCCGCGGCGTAGTCCTGCACGCTGTAGCAGCGGTCGCGGTAGGCGATGATGCGCTTTGTCAGCACGCAGATCATCGCCGGGGCGGTCGTGCCGATCGGCGGGTCAATCACCGCATGGAGCCTTTCAAGCACCTGCGGGTCGTCCACGGCGATCAGGCTGGTCGTCTGCTTGTTGCAGCCGGAGGGCGCGGCGAGTCCGGCCTCCATGATCTTCGTCAGATGCTCACGCGGCACAGGTTCACTCAGGTACTTCCCGCGGTAGCTGTGCCTGGCCATGATGGTATCCATTGTCTTCATAAGCGGTATCCTCACATAGATCTTCTCTTCGTCCTCATGATGGATGACGCCCCCGCACCGGAGCATCACGCGCAGGGATGCAGGGTTATCCCTGTTCACCCGGAGGTAAATCTCCTCCTCCGGGACGACGCCATGCGCGATGCGCAGCAGCAGGCGAAGGCCCTGCGTCGCATAGCCGCGCCTGCGGTACGCCGGCGCAATGCTGTAGCCGACATGCCCCGCGCCCTCACGCAGCGAATCGCACAGCCAATGCCGCAGGCGGAACTGGCCCACGATCTCCTCCCCGTCCCAGAGGAAGTAAAACGTCTCGGGCACATAGCCCTCCGGCAGCCGCTCGCCCCGGCTCCATGCGATCATATCGCCAAGCGCCGTATCGGCAAAGGCCCCGCGCGTCACGCCGTGCCACGGATTGGTGAATCCGTTCTCATCCGCAGGCAGCGCCGCCATGAAGGCATACTCCTTTTCGACATCCCGCAGATTCGCCTCCCGGAGCATGAGCATCGGTCATCGCCTCCCCTACAGGATCAGTATAGCATCGCCCCGCGCCGCTTGTAAAGGAATATGACCTATCGGAGAAAAAGCTGCGCCGCTGTCCGCATGCACGCCCATCCGGGCCAAAACAATTCAGCCGGGAGCCGACGTCCGGCCCCCGGCTTCTCTGCGCTGTTTCCAGCGCATGATCACAGATCCGTTATTTCGCCTGCATGTCCGCCAGCCCGGCCTTATGCAGCGCGAGCACGCCGCCAAGCAGCAGCCCCTGACCCACGCAGTTGATCCCCTGCTCGATCCAGTTGACCAGTGCGGAGGTGCTGTCCCTGCTGGACATGTAGCCCATGCACAGCGACGCAAAGAAGGACAGCGCAAAGAAGACGATGATGCGGCGCTTCTTCAGCCGCGCCGCGAGCACGCTCAGGCAGGCGCACACCGCGCCAAGGCCCGCCACCATCATCAGGATGAAGACCATGCTGCCGCCGAACACCGGCGGCGCGACGGCAAGCGCAGCACTCCGGCGCATCCCGGCGACCACGCCGATCAGGCCAGCGCCAGCCAGCAGGAAGCCCAGCGACTGCAGCGGCAGGAAAAGCGCATTGAGCGCGGCAAAGTCACACACGCCCGCCGCGTAGAGCAGCTTCCACGTCGCCTTCAGAAAGCCCGCGGCGAAGACATTGATCATGCCGGCTGCAAGGAGCGCATATGCGCCCGCACGTGCCTGCCCATGCAGATCGCGCAGCAGAATCACCGCCGCAGCGCCGAAGAACAGCACGGGAACATAATCCATCAGCGCCATCGGGATGGAGAAATTGTACATATCTGCCTCTCGTTTCTGCCGGGCCGCCTCTGCAGCGGCCCGGCGCATTGGTATCTGTGCGCTGTGCGCATCTTTGGTATTTCTGCTGTGTCCTTTGTATCCTCCGCCCGCTTACTTCTGCTTATTGAGATGATAGACGGGCAGCAGAGGGATGATGATGGGCGTCTTATCGGCATAAGCCTTATACTCCGGGTTGTTGCCGTAGCGGGCCATCTGTCGCTTCTCAAGACGCTGTGCGCCGTTGAACATGATGAACACGATCAGGATATAGGCAATGATGACCGTCGCCCACTGGCTCGCGCCCTGCAGCACGTCCAGCGCGGAGAGGGTCACACCCGTCCAGAAGAGGATCTCGCCGAAGTAATTCGGGCAGCGCACGATCCTGTACAGCTGCTTGGTGGCGACCATATCGGGGCGCTCCTTCTTCTGCTCGCTCTTCTGCTGGTCGGCGATGGCCTCCAGCACGATGCCGAAGACGGACACCGCAATGCCGGCCCACTGCAGCGCGGAGGTCGCACAGCCATTAAACAGGCGGAAGGCCACGCCGGAGGTCTGCGCCACATAGAGCACGCCCATGGTCAGCCACATGATCACCTTGACAAACAAGGGCATCTTGCTCTCGTCGCCGGTCGCCTCCTTAAGCGTCTTGCGGTAGGAGGCGTTGCGGATCTCGCGGATCAGCAGGAAGCCGGAGAGGCGGAAGCCATAGACGATGAACAGCACGAACTGAATGTAATGCGCAAGCTGCGCCGGGAAGATCCCCATCAGGCTCATCACGATCATCGCCGCGCCGATCACCGCCACGGAGAAGCCATAGCCGATGGACATGAAATACACATACTTCTTAAAGCCGCACAGGCAGACCAGCAGGCTCAGAACAAAGAAGATGCCCAGATAATTGAAGCCCATAATATACCCCTTTTGTGATGTCAGTTTTCCCACAGAAAGCTGCCCCGCCCGTCGGCGGGCAGCATGGCCTTACTTCTTCCCGAAGTACTGCCTGATGTAGGCGGCGAAGCTGCCCTCGCCCACCTCGGTGTCGCCCACAAGGTCATGGCTCAGCGTCCACTTGGAGAAGAGGATGATGTCATGCTTGCCGGCCTTCTTGATCTTGGGCAGGTTGGCAAGGATGCCGAACAGCCAGATCGGCGCCCACTTGATCTTCATCGGCTTGCCCGCCGCGTCAAAGCACATCTTCGCCATCTGCTCGTAGGTGTAGGTCTCCCTGCCGCCGACGTTGTAGGTGACGTTGGTGTCGCACATGTGCTTCACGATGAACGCCGCAAAGTCCGGGCAGTCCACCACGTTCGCCTTCACGCCGCCATAGCCCTTGAGCAGCTGCATCTCACCCTTGTCGATATAGGGCTTGAAGACCTTCGCGATATCGTAGAAGTAGCCGGTCGGACGGTAGATCACATACTCCATCGGCTGCTTCTTGATCTCCTGCTCAACCATGTACTTCGCGTGCAGCATCGGCACCTTCTCCGCGCCCGGCTCATCGCAGGAGATGACGGAGATGTAGTTGAACTTCTTCACACCCGCGCGCACGCACTCGGCGTACAGGTTCATATTGCCCTGATAGTCGATGTCATAGGACGTGAAGCGCGTGGACGCGCCGGTCAGGCCCATGGTGGTGATGACGATCTCCGCGCCCTCGCAAAGGCCCTTGAGGGTCTCCGGCTTCGTCGCGTCGATAGCGGCAAAGGTGTACTTCCCCTCAAGCCCCTTGACCGGGACCTCCTTCAGGTCGGCGGCGACAACCTCGTGCCCCGCCGCAACCAGCTGCCTGAGAATCTCCGCGCCCAGATTGCCGAACGCGCCTGCCAGTACGATCTTCATACATATACCTCCCGGTTTACTTTCTCTTCTTTTCCTTGGATCGCTTGTCGTTGATGATCTTCATATGCTCGGCGGTGACGAGCTCCACGCCGTTCTCCCGCGCCCATTCCACGCAGCCCTTGAGCACCACGGGGAGGAACACGCGCGGCACATTGAGGATGGTCTCCAGCGCGTCATCGGTGAACCTGATCTTGTCGTCCGCGCGGTCGGCGGCGTAGCGGACGGAGTCCAGCGACTGCTTGCGCATGGGCAGCAGCTCCGCGCGCATCCAGCGCTTGCGGTGGAACCAGAAGTTCTTGCTGTCGCGGTAGCCGTAGTCGACCGGCAGCGGGGGGAAGTCCTGCGCGCGCACACCATTGATGATCGCATCATGGTACTTCTTCTTCATCAGGATGCGGTCGATGCGCAGGATGAAGTGAGCGCCGAACTTGCTGGTGATGCCGTTGAAGTCGTGATACGGCGGCTCGTAGCCGCTGAGCTCGCCGGGCTTATCGTCCTGCGCGTTGTCCAGCGTGCGCACCCATGTGCATTCGATCGCCTGAATCGCGTCGGTCAGCACCATGGGGCGGGCCTCGCCGGTCTCCTCCTCGATCTGGCTCTTCTCCAGGCGGAAGGCGCAGCCGGGCATTTTGTCCTCCGGCTTATCGCCGGGCCAGGAGAGCTTCACGCATTCCTTGAAGGTCTTCGGCTTGTCGTCCACGAAGCTGATCGCGCACTTGCCGTTGCGCAGGATGTTCTGCGCGGTGTTGGAGGAATTGCGGCAGGACAACAGCATCGCGTAGAAATCCTTGCCCGCCACATAATAGGGCTGCACCAGCGAGTAGGGGCCAAGCGTCGTGGTGCCGTCCTCGCACAGCGTGCTGATGACCACCGTGGGCATCGGGAAAAACAGCGAGGTCTGGTAGAAATTATCGACCACGCGCAGATTCTCAAAGCTGGACATATCGTCTCTCTCCTCAGAACAGTTTTTGCATCAGGGTATACAGTTCCTCGCCGTCGCGCCCCTCCATTGTCCATGTCAGCAGCGCCTGCGCGGCGAACTCCGCCGTGAAATCGTCCTCACAGAAGCGGCGCAGCGGAGCCGCCAGCTGCGTGCGCAGCACAGGATGATACCGCCCCAGCGCGCCGGAAAAGCCGGCGGCGGCCGTTTTATCCCGGATGACCGCCTCATGCCGCCCGATGAACAGGCGCAGCTGCGCGCAGATGCAGCGCAGGACGGGCCCCGGCGTATCCGCACAGGCAGCGGCAGCCTCAATGGCGGCGACGCAGGCGCGCCAGTCCTCCAGCATGTACGAGGCAATCATGGCATCCTTGGAGGGGAAGTAGTTATACACCGTCCCCACGCCGACGCCGCAGGCCTTCGCCACGGAGCGGATGGTCGTGGCGGCGTATCCGTTCTCCCCGATCTGCCGTCTCGCCTCCTGCATCAGCCTGCCGGCGAGGTTCTCAATGATCTTGGGCATACATTCTCCTTAAATGAACACGTTCACATAAACAGTATAATTCTGCTTTGCTCCCCTGTCAAGCGGGATCGTGAAAAAAATACCGATCATCCCGTTCTCCTGCGGGGATTGCCCGCGCCATGCCCTGCGTGATATACTGCTGTATATTGATACAGCGGAGGCAGATACGATGGAAAGCATTCCGGACTTCTCCCACTACACCACGGAAATGCGCAAGAGCCTGATCGACAAGATCTTCTTCATGGACAAGCTCGACGAGCAGGTCTCAGCGGTGCTGGACTATGGCTGCGCGGACGGCGCGCTGGTGGATTTCCTCGCGTCCATCTTCCCGGAGATCCGCATGGTCGGCTACGATATGTCCGGGCAGATGATCGCCGCGGCAAAGGAGCGCTGCGCCGCGCCCAACGCCTCCTTCCATGCCGACCTGCAGGAGGCGCTGCAGGCCCTCGCCCGGCACGGCGTCACGCCCGACCATATGTGCGTCAATCTCTCCTCCCTGATTCACGAAGTCTACAGCTACGGCGACACGCAGAGCGTGGACGCCTTCTGGCGGGATATCAACGAGACCGGCTTCCGCTACATCACCATCCGCGATATGTGCTGCGACCAGAGCGCCCATCGCCCCGCGCTCAAGGAGGATGTGCTCAAGGTGCGCCGCGCCTGCTCCGCGCGGATGATCGAGCAGTTCGAGGCCTGCCACGGCAGCCTGAGCGACAACTACAACCTCATCCACTTCCTGCTCAAGTACCGCTATGAGGCAAACTGGTCGCGCGAGTGCGCGGAGAATTATCTCCCGCTGACCATGGAGCAGCTCATCAGCCGGCTCTCCTCCGGCTACGAGCTGATCTACTTCGATCACTACGTGCTGCCTTTCCTCGCCCGCGTCGTCAAGCAGGATACGGACGTCACCATCAAGGACTACACTCATATCAAGCTGATCCTGCGCAGGAAGGGCCTGTAAGGCCAGCGGGATGATACGCACAGCGATACAAGAAAGGCTGCGCCGGAAATAACGGCGCAGCCTTTTTTGATGACGCTGAAGAGAATCAGAAGCTGGAGATGCCGTGGCTGTTGACCAGCGCATCCAGCTTCACGCCAGCCCTGCACATCGGGCACTCGCGGGAGGCATGGCTCTGGTAATCGTCCAGATCCTCCTTCTTGTAGATGCTCACCACCGGGAAGCCCTCGCACTCCTCGATGCAGGCGAAGATCGAGCAGATGCCCACCGGGATGCCGCTGTAATAGCGGATCGCCTCCACGGCGGCCTGCGCGGTGTAGCCCGTCGCCACGGACGCCGCCAGCACCAGCACATGCTTGCCCACGATCATCGGCGCGGTGTTGTCGCGGAAGATCAGCTGGCTGCCGGAGGTATGCTCGGGCGTGGCGACGTAGATGGTGCGGTGCGCGTTCATGTTCATGTAGCCGGCGCGTGTCAGCTCGCTGGCCATGCATGCGCCGATCACCTCCGTGCCGTCAAGGCAGAGGATGGTGTCGATGATCGTGGACACTTTGAACTGACGGCACAGCTCCGCCGCGGCGTCCCTCGCCTCGGAGAGGCGGTGCTTGGTCATCGTCATGTCGATATAGTAGTTGAGGTGACTGTGGCTGGTCGCAAAGTGCCCCTTCGCCACGCGGAGCGGGACATTGCCCGACTTCGGGGGATACTGGATCAGATTGATGGCCATCGCATTCACTCCTGTCAGCAGACATCGGCAGGTCTGCATAAAGATTTCATAATTTCATTATGCATATCATCCGAGTTTCTGTCAAGAATTATTTATCTCATAGACCGCAAAAGCGGGCCGTTTCCCTTCCTGCGCATCCCTCATGAAAAAGAAACGCCCGGGACGGCGTCTGCCGTCCCGGGCTGATGATGCGGATTACTTGCCGTTGAGCATCTCGGCGATCACCTGGCCGCCGACATACGCAGAGGTCAGCGCCCAGCCGTTGTTCGCGCCGCCGAAGGTGACGTACGGCTTCTTCTCGGTGAAAAGCACGCCGGCGCTGTCGCTGCCCACGCAGAACAGGCCTTCCATGACATTGCCGTTCACGTCGAGCACCTGCATGTTCTCGTTCACGTCGAGGCCCGCGCAGGTGTTGTAGCTGTAGCTGGCCATTTCGATGGCGTAGTACGGGCCTTCGCCGATCTTGGTCAGCAGCTCAGCCGGCTTGCCGAACTCGGCGTCCACGCCGGTCTCGCAGTAGCCGTTGTAGTCCGCGACGGTCGCGGCCAGCGCAGCAGCGTCAACGCCGATCATGCCGGCCAGCTCCTCGATGGTGTCAGCCTTGTGGACATAGCCGCGCTCGATGGCGTGATCCATGACCTCAAACGCCTCCGGCAGAGCGATGCCGGACGGGATGGAGCCGCGATGGCCGAGGAAGCCGACGGCCGGGCCGATGACGTCGGTCTTCACGCCGGACTCCACGATGCCGTTGAGCTGCTCGGTGGACCAGATGCTGTAGTAGGTCGGGCCGGCGATCCACGGATCCAGCATGGCGATGCCGGTCTCAGAGGTGAAGCGCTTGCCGGTCGGGGCGACGGCGAGGCTGTCCGCGGAGACGCCCATGATCAGCGGCAGGTCCGCAACAGTCCAGCGGCACTCAAGGCCGGTGTTGAAGTCGAGCGTGCCCTCGATCACGTTGATCGGGTAGCCGTACTCGTGCGCCGGGAGGAAGTCGGTGGTGCCGGAGAGGTGAACCTCAGGCGGCATGCCCATGTTGTAGGTCGCAGCGCCGTCGTCGATGGCAGCCTGCAGCATCTTGCCGTCGTTGCCGTAGGTGCCGTAGATCTTCCACGTACCCTTCATCGGGAAGTAGTCGTTGGACAGATACTTCTCGGTCATCTCCGGGTTGCCCAGGAAGCCGCCGGTCGCGATCACGACGGCGTCGGCCTTGATGGTGTACTCGGTGCCGGTGACGAGGTTCTTCGCCTTCGCGCCGACGATCTTACCATCCTCGGTGATCAGGTCGTACGCCTCGGTCTCCAGCATGTACTGGCCGCCCAGCGCGGTGAAGTCATTCACGAGGCGATCGAAGTAGGTCGCGATCTCGGCCTTGTTGTAGCCGTAGGTCGGGGCCATCGGGTTGCGCTCGTCGAAGTTCGGGAGCCACTGGAACTTGACCTTGTACACGTCGACCTCGGTGAAGCCGGCCTGCGGCTTCATGTCGAACTGAGCGCCGTGATCCAGCGCGAGCCAGTCAAGCGCCGGGCCGCAGTTCTCAAAGAACAGGTCGATCAGCTCAACCTTCGCATCGCCGTCGACGTAGTCAAGCCACGCCTGATACATCGCGTCGGCGTCGCAGAAGTCCTCGCCGTTGTTGTAGAGCTCCTTGATGCGCGGCGGGTTGATGGACTCGATCTCAGAGGTCAGCGCGGTGGTGCCGCCGTAGCGGGCCTGCTTATCGATCGCCAGAACCTGAGCGCCGCACTCCTGCGCGCGCAGCGCAGTGTAGGTGCCGGAGCCGCCCATGCCGATGACCAGCACCTGCGTGGTGATCTCCTCGCTGCCGCCCTTCTTCTCGGGCATGGTCTTGAACTGCGCAATCGCAGAGGCGTCGCAGCCCGCAGCCGCCAGCGCCTGAGCAAGGCAGTCCTCAACGGCCTTCTTCACCGCATTGCTCGTCACGGTCGCGCCGGAGGCGACGTCAACGCCCACGGACTGCGCCTCGATGATGCGCGGGAAGAGGCTCTTCTCGACGGTGTCGAGCATCGGCGGGGTGTCGCCGCAGCCCTCGCCATAGGCGATGGACGCGATCTTGCCGCCCTCGATGGTCACGGTGAGCTTGTTGCTCACGGCCATCTCAAAGCCATAGGCCTCGGCGTTGTACACGCCGTCGGCCAGCACGGCCTCCGCAGCCGCCTCGCCATTGGCCTGCGCCAGCGCAGCGGCAGCCGCCGCCTTCACGGCATCGGAGGTCACGGTCGCGCCGGCAACGCCGTCAATCTCGGCGCTGCCCGCCTCGATCAGCTGGGCAGCCAGCGTCTCGAGCGCGGCGCCGCCGATCGCCGGGGTCTCGCCGTCAGCGACGATCGCGGCGTCAACAATCTTGCCGTCCTCGACGGTCAGGGTGACCTTCACCTCGCCGCCGAAGCCGGCAGCCGCAGACTCGAAGGTCTCCGCGCCGGCCAGCGCGGGGATCGCCAGCAGGCAGACAAGCACGAGAGAAAGCAGTTTCTTCATGGTATCTTCCTCCTTCTGATTTCGAAGTGAGTGAGCATTCACTCACTTTTGTCAATATAATAACATGGATGGCTGCATATTGCAATCCATCCATGAAAATATTTTTGTTATTATCCTGTAAATATACCGTCTGTCAGCCTGCGCAGATGCTGTTCCAGATGGAGTCGGCGCTCGCCCGCGCCAGCTGCTCAAACTCCGGCGTGTCCGCCTCAATGCCCATGTGCGTGATATAGCGGGAGTAGACGGAGCAGTTGATGGAAATCAGGCGGTTGATCAGCTCCTTGGGCAGATCCGGGCGCACCGCGTCCCTGAGCAGGGGCCAAAGGTTCTTCTGCTCAATGATGCCCTCGTACAGCGTCTGCGAGAATTTCTCGCTGAAGCAGTCATAGCAGATCATGTCCTCATACTTGCGCATGTACTCCAGCTCCTGCGGGCAGAGCGCAGACCACTTCATGATCGTATACACAATGCGTTTGACTGTATGTTCCGCATCCAGTCCCTCCAGATTCTCCTCCGGCGAGCAGCGCAGCGTATTGTCAAACGCCTCGCGATAGGCCGCCGCCAGCAGCTCCTCCTTCGTGCTGAAGTAACGGAAGGGGGTGCCCGCCGCCACGCCGGCCGCCTCGCTGATCCTGCTCATGGGCACCATCGGCCCATACTGATTGAACAGCAGGATGGTGTGTCGGATGATTTCGCTGCGGGTTAACGACGGCATATCGGACTCTCCTTGCATGTAATCTATGCTGCATTATAGACTGCCCGGCCCGATGCGTCAAGCTATAACGCGATTCTCCCTCACCGGCACAGCCCGTCGATCCACGCAAACAGCGCCTTAAGGTCATAGTCCCCGCTGTGCGGCAGCCCCCACGGCAGATGGAAATCGACGCTGCAGCCGCGCATGCGCAGCGCAGCAGCGAAGAGCGCGGGGATCGCCAGCGAGGTATCCCGGTCATATGCGCCGTGGCGGATGCGCCAATGCCGCGCGAGGCCGGGCGCGTCCAGCTGTGCCATCGGGTTCATCAGGCGGATCACATCCTCCTCCGCCATCGCGACGCCCGCCATGGAATGCGCGCGGCTGTAGGCGGAGAAGTGGCGCGGCGTGCCGTCCGCCCCGGCGAACTCGTCGTTCTCCACGCTGCCAAGATCGAGCGCGTCAAAGGCCGGGGGCCGCTTCATGCGCGTGATTGCATGGACAAAGCCGGGCCAGTCGATGCCGCATACCTTCCCCTTTTCGATCGTCAGGAAGAGCTGCTCCTCCACCGCGCTGCCGGGCACAGCCAGCTCGCCAAGCCGCGCGGCGGAATCATGCGTGTCAAGCTCCATCTGCGCAGAGCGCATGACCAGCCCCGCCATGTGCGCAAGGAGGCTGCCCGTCCCGTTCGCCTCCAGCGTCAGCGGCGCGCCGTCCTCATCCGTGAGCGCAAGCCCATTGACATACGCAGGGAAGAGCGCCTTCAGCTCACTCGCGGTCTGCATCTGCCCATCGTTCAGCTCCCCCTCGCCGTGCCAGCCGCGGTAATGCGCTTCGTCGGCGAACTGCCATTCATACGCCATGTCGGCGTTCTCCAGATTGATGATCGGGCAGTAGCAGTTCGCGGCGAAGATATCGTCCCGCTCCTGCGCCGCGCCGATCGCCGCCAGATATGGCGCGTATGCCGCCGCATTGCCCGATGCGCCCGTCAGCGCGGAGAGCGCGCCGCCCGCGCTCGTGCCGCTGGTGACGATCCTCTCCGTGTCGCCGGGGATACGCGCGCGGTTATGGCGCAGATAGCGCACCGCCGCCTTCATATCCACGATCAGCGCCGGGGCCTTTCCGGCGTTCCCCGGCGTGCCGCGCCCGCGGATGCCCGCGCAGGCGACGACATAGCCGTGCATCAGCGCGGCGAGCACGGCGTTGGGCCGGCCCTGCGCGTCAACAGCAGGCTCCGGCGGCTCGCCGGGCTTGTATCCGCCGACCCAATTGGGCATGAAGATCGGCGCCGTCTCCGCCGTGTATCCGTTCACGCTGCCGCCGCATGCATAGCACGCCGGCGCAAACAGATGCAGCCGCTGGATCGCATCCGCCGGCGCAGCGCAGTACGGGATATCCCGCCATGCGCGGAAGGCGCAGCCGCCGGTCTGCTCGTCCGTATATCGCTCCGCAGGAAAGATCAGCCTGTCGTTCATGAGATTCGCCCCTTTCGCAGGATTGCCGTATAGGTTTACTGTATCACATTACCGCCTGAACAGACAAGCACAAATCCAGCATGACGGGCAGCAAAGTTTGCATTGACTAACACGCTTCCGGTTTGTTATCATACACAGCAATGAGGGAGTAGCGGGCGCATACCCATGCGCAGCAAGTCAACATACTGGCCTCCGGCCTGGCTTGCTTTCATTCGCGAGACTCATGCACAGCAGCGGAGCTATGCATGGAGTCTGCCCTTTCACAGGCAATACGACGTCCGGGTATGGCTTACGCCATATCCGTTTATTCATTTTGGGAGGTATCGGTATGCAGCTCGGTTTTGGTTTCTTCTTTCAGAGCGTCATGCTCGGCGCAGGCCTTGCGATGGACGCCTTCTCCGTCTCTCTGGCCAATGGCCTGAATGAGCCCGGCATGCGCCGCAAGCGGATGTGCGGCATCGCCGGCGTCTTCGCCGCGTTCCAGTTCGCCATGCCGCTGATCGGCTATATCTGCGTGTCCACGATTGCGCAGGCGTTCAGCGCGTTTGAGGTGTGCATCCCGTGGATTGCGCTGATCCTGCTGTGCTTCATCGGCGGCAAGATGCTCATCGAGGGCATCCGCTGCCCCTCCTGCGGGATCGAGAAGCCCGCCGTGGGGCTGTCCGCGCTGCTGCTGCAGGGCGTCGCAACCTCGATTGACGCGCTGTCCGTCGGCTTCACCATCGCCCACTACACCTTCCCGGAGGCGCTGCTCGCCTGCCTGCTCATCGGCGCGGTCACCTTCGCGATCTGCATGGGCGGGCTGGTCATCGGCAGGCGCGCCGGCACGAGGCTGGCCTGCAAGGCCGGCATCCTCGGCGGCGTGATCCTGATTCTCATCGGGCTGGAGATCTTCATCACCAGCTTCCTGTAATCCCAAAACAACAGCGGAGAGACGCCGTATTCATGGCGTCTCTCCTTTTTTGTATGCTTACACGGGAATGAACAGCACCGTGCAGCGCCCGCCGCAGATCATGCCAAGCGCTGCGCCCTGCGCGCTGCTCAGCGCGTATTCGCGGATCATCGCGCCAGATGCAGCGCGCGCATCGCGGATCGCCGCGTGCTCAACCGCGCCGCCGCCGATGGTGCCGACCACCCGCCCGCCGCTCACCAGCATCATGCTGCCCACGCCCCTCGGCGCAGAGCCATGCTTGCCGATGATGATGACGAGCATGCCGGGCTCCTGCGCCTCGGCCATCTCCCTCGGGACGAACGACGCTCCTCGCGCATTCTTCACCCCGATGATCTGCGCGAGGATGCTCACGGCGATCTCCGCCGGGGTCTGTGCGCCGATGTCAAGGCCGATGGGCGTGCAGATCCCGTCTGTCTGCTCTTTTGTGAAGCCGTCCTCCTGCAGGCGCGCAAGCGTCGCCGCCGCCTTGCCCCGGCTGCCGATGATCCCCAGATAGCTGTGCGGCGAGGCGAGGATTGCCTTCGCGCAGCGGTAATCCTCCTGATGCCCGCGCGTGGCGACGACGTAATACGCGCCGCCCTCCAGCTGCTCCCCGATGCGCTCAAACGGTGCGCAGACGACCTTCGCCGCCGGGAAGCGCGCCTCATTGGCGAACTCCGGCCTGTCGTCGATGACCTTCACCCGCATTTCCAGCAGCGCAGCCATCTGCGCCAGCTCCCGCGCGACATGCCCCGCGCCGCAGATGATCAGCAAGGGCTGCGGTGCAAACCACTCCCGGCGGATCAGCCCTTCATCCATGCCCGCGCTGCGCAGCCCGCCAAGCGCGCGCTGATACAGCGCGTCATATGCGTCCGTCATACCCTCCGTCCTTTCAGATACAGGATCGCCTCCACGACGCCGCCCGCGATGCAGCGCGCCTTGTCCGAGATCGTAAAGCAGTTGCTGTATTCCTCCGTGCGCGGATCGATATCCGCGATCTTGAAGCCCTTCGTCACCGGGTAGCCGTCGCGGATCAGCCCACGCAGCAGGCCGTCAATGGTCGCCGTGACCGGCACGCTGCGCGCCCCGTCCTCCACGACCGCGATGACCTCGCCCCGCCGGACGGTATCCGTGATCTGCCTGACGCAGCGCAGCACGCCGTCCGCCGGGCTGTGGATGACGCGCTCCCTGCCATAGCCCCCGATCATGCCGGGCACGCCGGTATTGGGCGCAGCCCCGCCGTCGAGGATCACCCTGCCCAGCGAATGCCCTCGCTTCGTCTCGATCACGGCATCGACGTCCTTCCCGGCCTCAAAGCCCGGCCCCAGCGCGACCGTCACCGGGGCCATGCCCCTGTGCGTGCCGAGGTTGCGCTTGGCGAGGATCGCGTCCACCACCGCCATCGGCCGCAGCTGCGCGATGCTCGCCCCCTCCGGGTCCACAAGCATCGCAAGCCGCTCCGCCTCCAGCAGCCGCAGAGCCTCTTTGATGTCCGCCGCGAGCCTGCAGGTCACGCCCTCCACCGTCTGCGCGCCCGCGTAGACGGTCTCGCTGAAGGCGACGTTCCTGCGGATCGCCGACGGCGCGGACGATTCCAGCACCAGCACGGGAAAGCCGCAGCGGTGCAGCTTCATGATCGTGCCCGTCGCCAGATCGCCGCCGCCGCGGACGATAATCAGATTCTCCATGTGCGTCACTCCAGATAGATGTCATGCTCCTGCTTCTTTGTCACATAGCCCACGATCCCTGCGCCCGGGCAAGCCGCCCGGATCTCGCGCAGGCAGTCCTGCGCCGCCTCCTGCGGCAGCGCGATCAGCAGGCCGCCGCTGGTCTGCGGGTCATAGAGGATATCCTGCATCGCCAGCGGAATATCGCCGCAGACCTGCACAGCCGCCTGCGCATAGGCGCGGTTGCGGTACGCCCCCTCCGGGACGAGCCCCATCGACGCCAGCTCCAGCGCCTCCTCATGGTACGGGATGCTGCCCACGGTCAGGTGGATACTGCAGCCGCTGCCCTGCGCCATCTCATAGCTGTGCCCCAGCAGCGCAAAGCCCGTCACGTCCGTGCAGCTGTTCACCGGATAGCGGATCATGATATCGCGCGCCGCCTTGTTGAGCGTCGCCATCTGCCGATGGATGCGCGTGAGCGCCTCGCCCTCCAGCATATCCGCCTTCGCGGCGGTGGTCATGATGCCCACGCCCAGCGGCTTGGTGAGGATGAGCGCATCCCCCGGCTTTGCGCCGCTGTTGGTCAGCACTCTATCCGGATGGGCAAAGCCCGACACCGCCAGCCCGTAGATTGGCTCCGCGCCCCGGATCGTATGCCCGCCGGTGATGATCGCGCCCGCCTCGTACGCCGCGTCATACCCGCCGCGCAGGATCTCGCGGACGGTCTCGTCCGCCATCCCCTCGGCGACGCACAGGATATTGAGCGCCAGCCGGGGCTCGCCGCCCATCGCATAGATATCGCTGAGCGCATTCACCGCCGCGATCCTGCCGTAGAGATACGGGTCGTCCACAATCGGCGGGAAGAAATCCGTCGTCTGGATGAGCGCCGTATCTTCATTGATCACATAGACGCTCGCGTCGTCGCTCTTGTCATAGCCCACGATCAGCCGCGGGTCGCTGTGCGCCCTGAACCCCTCGAGCATCTGCGCGAGCGTGCCCGCGCCCAGCTTCGCGCCGCAGCCCGCGCAGGAGGCGAGCTTCGTCAGTCTGACTTCCGTCTCCATAGCAGCCTCACGGGCGGACGATGGAGGACGCCGCCTCCATGCGCTCCACGATGTCGTACATATTGGTCACGCCGCCGACGGCGAGCTTATCCTTGAGCCCATAGAAATCCAGGCAGGTGCCGCAGGTGAGCACGGTCACGCCCTCCGCCTCCAGCGCCCTGAGGTCCTCCAGCGTGTCCGCGCCCTCGCAGGTCAGGTATGCGCCGCTGTTGTAGCAGAGGATGGTCTCCGGCAGCTGATCCTGCTTGGTCAGCGCAAAGACAAAGGCCTTCATCAGCGCGCGGCCCAGCTTCTCATCGCCCGTGCCCATGACGTTGGCCGTCAGCGCGACGAGCATGCCCCTGCGGCGGCTGTCCGGCGCGCAGGCCTCCTCCTGCGGCGGCGCGGGCTGCGCGTCAGCCGCAGCGCCGACCGTCATCACCACGGCATATTCCTTCTCCGCGCGCTTTTCCGCCGCGGCCTCATATCCCTTGTGCGCGGCGAAGCGCTGCAGATTCTGCACGGCAATCGCGTTATCCACCAGCACGGTCAGCACGCCGCCGTCCGTCATTTCCTCCGCAGCCTTCTTCGCGTTGACGACCGGCAGCGGGCAGGCCAGCCCGCGCGCATCCACAGTTCTGTTCATCATGGTATCCTCCTGTTTATTCCATCGCCAGCTCCCGCAGCGCGGCAGCGGCGGCATGCACCTCGTCCATCGTGTTGAAGTATGAGAAGCTGAAGCGCACCGCGCCCTGCTCCACCGTTCCCAGCGCCTGATGCATCAGCGGCGCGCAGTGCGCCCCGGGCCGCGTCGCGATCCCGTACTGCGTGTACAGCGCGTCGCTGACCTCGGCGGAGTCGTAATCGCGCACATTGAGCGACACAATCGCGCAGCGCTCCTCCTCCTCAAAATCCCCGTAGACCGTGATCCCGGGGATCGCCGTCACCGCGTCATGGAATGCGTGCATCAGCGCCTGCTCATAGCGGCGGATCACGTCAAGCCCCGTCTCTTCAAGGAAGGCCAGCGCGGCGTTCAGCCCAGCGATACCGTGCCCGTTGAGCGTGCCGGCCTCCAGCGCAGTCGGCATCCGGTCGGGGTGCTCGCGGCTGTAGGTCATGATTCCGCTGCCGCCCGTGAGCAGCGGCCGCACATGAACGCCCTCGCGCACGGCGATGCCGCCCGTGCCCTGCGGACCCATCAGCCCCTTGTGCCCCGTGAAGCAGAGGATATCAATCCCCATGCGCTGCATGTCAATATCAAACACGCCCGCCGTCTGCGACGCATCCGCGATCAGCAGCAGGCCGTGCGCCCCCGCAATCGAGCCGACCCGCGCGATGTCCGTTACGTTGCCCGTGAGGTTCGATCCGTGCGTGCAGACAATCGCCCGCGTGTTCCCGCGGACAGCCTCCTCAAACGCCTCGTACCGGATCCGCCCCTTTGTGTCCGCCGGGATGACCGTCAGCTCCACGCCGCGCGCCTGCATTTCGTACAGCGGGCGCAGCACGGAATTATGCTCCAGCGCGGTCGTGATCACATGGTCGCCGCTGCGCAGCGTCCCCTTGATCGCGGTGTTGAGGCTCTGCGTGGCGTTCGCTGTGAAGGCGATGCGCTGCGCGCCGCCCGCATGGAACAGGCGATCAAGCCGTTCCCGCGCCTCATAGATCACGCGGGATGCATCCAGCGCGGCGTCATGCGCCCCGCGCCCGGAATTGCCCATCGACGTCAGCGCCTGCGCCACGGCGGCAGCCACGCCCTCCGGCTTGCGCAGGGTCGTCGCCGCGTTGTCCAGATAGATCACCGTTCATCCCCCTCACACAAGACAGCTGTATACCGCCTCGCAGGCGACGCCGTGCTCACGCATGAGCTGCATAAGCGCCTCCTCGCTCTGCGGCGCGGCGCACCACGCCAGCCCGCAGCCCGCGCTGATGCTCCTCGGCACGGGAATCAGCCGCCCGTCCGCCTGCTGTTCCCTGCAGACGCGCTCCATCGCCATCGCCTCCGCCGTCGTGCGGAAGGTGATGACCAGCCTCATCGTCCTCCTGATCATATCGCCTCTCCGATCATTCCGCATGCGCTGCGGCATGCCCTTTCCCCAGTATAGCACCGCAAAAAACGGCTGTAAACTCGCAGGCAAAAAGAACGCCCGCTATCCGCCGTGCTGACCTCCGCCAAAATAGCAAAGACCCTTCGGGCAGTCCTGCCGGAAGGGCCATTCTTCCGCCTTATCGCCCGGCGGCAAACTCGAATTCCTCGCTCCTGCGCATGCCGGCCGTCAGCGCCGCGCGCGTATGCCCGGCCTCCCGCAGCAGCGTAAGAATCCGCCGACCGGCCTCCATCCGCTGCGCATCGTCGCACTTGTTGAGCAGCGTATAGTACATCCTGCCGCCCACATCCTTGCGCGATCCCTGCTCGCTGAGCAGCAGCGCCGCCATATCCTCGCAGGTCAGGGCATGACCGCCCCCGCAGCCAAGGATGCGCTGCACATGATCGCTGCGCAGGCAGCAGTCGTCTATGGCCTGCCCCAGCGCGTCCAGCCCCATCACCGCGATCACGATATCCGTCCGCGGGATGATCACCGGCTCATGCACGGCGGGCGCCTTGCAGGGCAGCTTCCTTGCGCCGTCCGCCTCGATGAGCACCGCGTCCGCCTCATCAAGGATCTGCTCAAGGTATGCCGGGGCGGTCAGCTTGCCGTTCCCCAGAGGCTCGCCGCACACGGCAAACCGCCCCTCGCGCCAGCATGCGCGGCAGTCCTCCATATTCCGGCAGAAGGACGCAGGCTGTCCGATCTTCGTCGTGGTCGTTACGGCGGTCTTCTTTCCCCGCGCCGCATACCGACGCGCCAGATCATGCATGATCGTCGTCTTCCCCCCGCCGCCGACCAGCGAAATCACATGCCCGCATTCGCCAAGGAAGGAGAAGTACGCATCCGGCGCGCTTTCGATCAGCCGCCCGCCCTCAAGATGGTATACTGCGGCGCGGTCTGCGTCCATACCTCTTCCCCCTTTCAGATTCCCTCCGGGATATCCTCTGCGCGCAAGCGGATCACGCCGATCCCGCGCACATGCTCCGCGATATACGCAAAGCCATCCTTGTCATACGGGCTCAGCCTGCCGCGCAGGAAGGCATCGGTGATCTCCGATGCATCGTCCACGCTGTAGCGCGCAAAGAAGCGGCGCGCGTCCTCCATGCTGCGCAGCGGCTGGCTGAAGTCAAGCGCATATGTTTTCCCCTCATAGGGCACGCCCAACCCGTCCAGCAGGCGGCAGCTATCGGCATAGCCGCGCCGCTCCATCGCATGATGACGGACGGAGAACCTGTGCGCCGGGTAATTGCGCGTGACGATGAATACATCGCCCCGGCACTGCGCCCTTGCGATGCGCAGGCCGTCCTCCCCGCCGGCAAAGAAGCAGAAGACCATCGCGTCATACGGCTCCTGCGGCGGGATCGACGCGATATCCCCGCAGCGCACGTCGATATTCCGGGCGCCGCGCAGGCCGCAGCTGCGCCGCAGGACGTCCGCCGCCTCCGGGCTGATATCCACCGCCGTAACGCGCCGCGCATACCGCGCGAGCTCCAGCGCCAGATACCCCGGTCCGCAGCCCGCGTCGCAGACATGGCCGCCGGGCGCGAGCTGCCCGCCGATGATCGCCGCCAGCTCGCGGTAATAGGGCGTATGCTCCGCCGCATCCGTCATGAAGCGGAGGGCGTCCGCATCCCAGAAGCCCTTCATCCGCGCGCCTCCGCCGTCACCGGCACGAGCACGCGGCCGCCTGCGGTATCGGCGAACTCTGTACGCACCCCGTAGAGCTGCGCCATCAGCTCCTCCGTGAGCACAGCCTCCGGCTCGCCCATTGCGGCCACCCTGCCGCCGGAGAGCGCAAGGATCCGCGTGGCAAACGACAGCGCATGCTGCGGATGATGCGTGGAGAGCAGCACGGCATAGCCCTCCCCCGCCAGCTCGCGCACCAGCTGCAGCACGCGCAGCTGATTGCCGTAATCGAGCGCGGAGGTCGGCTCGTCCATCACAAGCACGCCGGCCTGCTGGGCAAGCGCCCGGGCGATGAGCACCAGCTGCTGCTCGCCGCCGGAGAGGCGGGTAAAGTCCCTCTCCGCCAGATGCGCCGCGCCGACCCGCTCAAGCGCAGCCATCGCCGCCGCGATCTGCTCGCGCCCCGGGCGGGAGAAGGCGGAGATCTGTCTCGCCGTGCCCATGAGCACCATCGCCAGCGCCGTGTAGCCAAAGGCTGGCGCATGGATCTGCGGGATATAGGCGATCCTGCGGGCGAGCTCTCTGCGCGGCAGCGTGCGGACGTCATCCCCGCCGGAGGTGATGCTGCCCTTATAGCCGTCAAGCAGGCCGAGGATGCAGCGGAAGAGCGTGCTCTTGCCCACGCCGTTGGGCCCGAGGACGGAGAGGAACTCCCCCTCCTGCAGGTCGAACGAGACGTCGCTGAGCACCTGCCTGCTACCATAGGAAAAGGAGAGATGGGATACGCTCAGGCTCACAGCATGCTCTCCTTTCTGGTCATGAGGAGGATGAAGAACGGCGCGCCGATGAACGCCGTCAGGATGCCGATGGGGATCTCCGTTGCAGCGAGGCTGCGGGAGACGTTATCCACCAGCAGCAGGAAGGCCGCGCCCGTCACCATCGACACAGGGAAGAGCCAACGGCAGTCGTTGCCCGCCATCTTGCGGGAGAGATGCGGAATGACGAGACCCACCCAGCCGATCATGCCGCTCGCCGCGACGCTCGCCGCCGTCAGGAAGGTTGCGCTCACGACCGCGATCAGCCGCAGCGCACCGGTATGCACGCCGAGGGAGGAGGCCTCCTCCTCGCCGAGGGTCAGCAGATTGATCCGCCAGCGCAGCAGCAGCAGCGGAACGGCGCCGATCGCCATCGGCACGAGGGCAAACGCCGCATCGCCAAGGCGCGCGCCGGAGAGGCTGCCCATCAGCCAGTAGGTGATCGCCGGCAGCTCGTTGCCCGGGTCGGCGACCAGCTTGATATACGATGTTCCGGCGGAGAACAGCGAGGACACCATCACGCCCGCCAGCAGTATGCCGACCACGCGGCTGCCCCGCGTCCTGATGCTGATGAGATAGACCAGCGCGATCGTCGCGAGACTGAAGACAAACGCCATGCCCGTCACGCCGCCGCGCGGCAGGCCGAGCAGGATCGCCAGCGCTGCGCCGAAGCACGCGCCGGAGGAGGCGCCGAGGATATCCGGCGCAGCCATCGGGTTCTGAAAGACGCTCTGATATGCCGCGCCCGCAAGCGACAGGCTGCCGCCCACCATGCAGGCCAGCAGGATGCGCGGCAGGCGGATATTCACGACGGCGGCGCGCATGCTGTCCGCCCATGTCTGCTCCATCGGGAAGACCTCCGCCAGCAGGATGCGCACGACCTGCCCCACAGGCACATCATAACGCCCCAGCGTGAACGACGCAAGGAACAGCGCGGCAAGCACGCCGACCATCGCAGGAAGGCAGAGCGCACCGCGCCGCGCGGATCTGTCCGCCGGAATACTGCAGTTCATCGAGGATCCCTCCTGACTTCGGGCGTTACGCCCGAATGGATATAAAAGCAAAACGATCTGCACGAAAAAGGCAGATCGTCGCATCAAAAGCACGGCGCGCATGCGTCATGCCGGTCGATTTCCTTTCTCAAATGCGGAGTACCGCGTCGTTTCCGGCACATGCGGTATGGGGACAAAGCGTCCCGGTCGGGCAGCCATAGCCTGCGCCTTAGGCCGCCGGACATCGGAAATACTCTTCAGTTGTATACAGAATTATTGTAGCCGGGTTTTGAGATTCTGTCAATATGCGGGCAAAGCAAGCCGTGTTCACGCACGCGCCTGAACGCTCATCGATCCAGAAATCAGACAGCGAAATCATCTGTATCAGAATAGGGATACTCCTTTCAATCATCCCCGCCATTCACCAGCATAATCATCTCAACAAATCATTCACCTCCTCGCTCGATATCAACGATCCGGAAGGAAACACCAGAAACACAACGAACCATTTATTACAGGAGGTGTCAGATATGGCTCTTATTGAAAGAATCTGCCAGAACATACAATGCCCGCAGTTTGCCAGAATCAACCGCTTCGTTGACAGCATAACAATGTGTCCTTTCTGCGGCACACCCTATACGCAGGAAGCAGAGGACGGAGAGGCTTTCTGGCAAAGACTGTGCGACGACCAATCATTGTGGTATTGGGAAGCATTCGATAGCTTTCCCGCCGTCATTGCACATGAGTACAAACGGCTTTACGATGCATGCAGCAGGCGCAAGCCGTATTGCGTCCTGCTGGAAATCAAGGATACCCTGGAGACTGTCATCAAGTTCGAATCCCTTGTCTGCTGCGCCTATGCGCATCACGCATCTTTGCCCGCCTTTACGGATCAGGTCGCCTGCAGCATAACCGACGCCAATCCATCACTAAGCAGTTGGGAAAGATTCGCTCAATTGATCCATCGATATTACATTCAGCACAACAACAGCAAGCCTGCCTATCTGGTTAATACACTTGGCAAGATTATCACAGCCTATCACGACATGGGAATTGTTGCATGGCGAAATCAGATGATCGGACACGGTGCTTTGGGATTCTCAGATGATCCTGCTTTCAGAAGCAATCTGCAGGAAAAGCTTATGCAAATCGCATCGCTGTTTGCTCAAATCGCACCGGATATGCAGCAGCATATCATTAAACAGGACAGCCATATCCTTATGGGGCATTCTGCTGCACGCCGTATCAGTGATAAAGCAATCACTTGCACCGGCGGCAGCGACGGCTATACATTCGTTCTTGACCCATATATAGTTCCCATAAAGAATGGTCAATTCTTCTATGATAGTCTGCGTTCCTCCCGCAAGACGCGTCGTCTGTGCTATACCGATGGGCGGATCAGGGACGAAAGAAACCCCTTCTTTGCAGAGCTCCATAGAATCCGGCAAAGCAACAGGATGGCCACCGATCTTGCTGTTGACGCCGATGATATGACACTGAATGAAGAGCTGCTGTTGAACCGGATCCATGACGACGACAGCCTCGTTACGCCCACGCATCTTATAAACTGGGTACGCGCACAGATCGACTCACACCCAAGGGGTATCTACGCTATCAGAATGCCCCGCGGAACAGGAAAAAGCACATTCACAGAAATGCTGAATCGCCGCTATGCAAGACCCATTGAACTCACTCCTGACATCGATGTACGTACATACCACATCAGCAGAACGCAGCTGCGCAGCGACCGGGATTTTGTCCGGGCCACGGAGCTGATGTGGCAGATGTGTCATCAGGGGGATGGTGAGCCCAGAGCCGACTACACGCGGATTGACGAATATATTGCCAAAGGGCATACGCCCGCACAGGCCTTCGCTGCTTTCCTGGGGGATACCCGCCGGTTCACTGAACTCCGCAGAGGGCGAAGCAAACTGCTGATGATCATTGACGGCCTTGACGAGATTGTCAATGACAGCCTGTGGAAAATGCTCCCCGACGAAAGCCAGCTCAGCGATGGCGTGCATATCCTTCTTGTCTCCCGCGACCCGGATCAGGAAGATCTCCCTCCCGCATTCACGCAGAAACTTATCAGTCTCAAAATCAATGCAAAGCTGTCCATCCGCCTGGACGGCGAAGAGAATATGCAGTTCCTCCGGGAATTCCTGACGAAAAACTGCAAAGTCAAGCTGCCTTGTTCGGCTGAAACGCTCGCCCGGATGAGCGGATACCGCGTCCTGTATCTGAGCATGTATGCCGCGCTGCTGAACGAAGGACTGCGCAGCGATCAGCTTCCCTCCGGTGAATCCATCGTAAAAGCATATATCAGCCAGTTGGTGCAAAGCTACAACGAGAGAAATGGCGTCCAGATGATGGATATGCTGGCCGTAATCAGCGCCAAAGGCGCAGCAGGAGGTTTTACGCTGAAAGAGCTGGCGCGGCTTTGCGGCAGCGGGCAGGTAACCTTCCAGATGCTGGGAATGATCAACGACCTTGCACCTTTGCTTAAGGCAGAGCGCGGCTATGAGGCAGATGGATACATGCGGACAGGCGAAACACGTCTGCGTATCGTCAACGACGATCTGGCTGCGGCAGTGTTCCGGCAGCTTCCCAACGGCGATCAGGCTATTCGCAGGGTGATCGAAGAGGCCCTTGATACGATCTGCGAAGAGGCGGAAAAAAAGAAGAAAGGGATCAGCGAAGAGCCGCTGCTGATCACCGAATGCATGGCAGATATGCTCCGATGCGGCGGCATGGAAGCAGATACCTCGCAGCTGCTCGACGGAAAATGGACCGCTATGAACACCTATCTGACATGGTGCTTCAGGGGTGCTGATCACGCGCTGACATACAACAGGATCGGCAGCAGCCATGAACAGATGCTTCTTCTGGATGAGATGGCTGGCAGCAGAATGACGCCCAGCGAAAAAGCCGCGCTCTACGAAAACATGGCTTTCCTGGCCTTTGAATACGGGCAGAATGATCGGGCGCTTACGATGCTTGACAAGTCGCTGAATCTGCTCGCATCCTGTGCAGACGCAGGCAGAATCATGGGGCTCAACAGAAGCCGTGCGCGCGCCTTGGTCCAACTTAAAAGGCTGGATGAAGCCCGGGATATCCTCTCCGCCTGCTGCGACTACTACATCCAGCGCTATCATGACAAGGATGTACAGTCTGCACAGCACGCTGCAGACTGCTATGACCGGATGGCAAGAATTGCCGAAATGCAAGGACAGTTTGAAAAAGCTATTGAACTTCGGAAAGCAACCATTGACCTCCTGGAGCAGCTTGAAGATACGCCGTTCATGCTGGCGCGTTTTCACGCCGCAGAGTATGCCGATCTGTCGTCTGTGCTGGTGAAACTTAACCGTATGGACGAGGCTTCAGCTGTATGCCAAAAGAGTATCAAAATGCTTGAAGACTACGCCACACGCAAGATACTCAACCATCCTGTTGCCATTGCAACAGCCTGCGAGCAGATGGCGTACATCTGCAGCTCGAAAGACGAGAAGGAAGCAAGCTGCAGCTGGTGGGAGCGTGCCGTCAATGTCAGAGAGGTATGCGAGGCCGAAGGGCGCAGGCAGGACGTCTGCGCAAGGATGCGTTCCTACCTCGGTGCAGGCAGGGCACAGGCAGCGTGCGGCAGATATGAAAACGCGCTGGCGAGATACCACATCGCACAAGATATCGGACAGACGCAGGGTAGGGGACGGAGCGACGTCAAAGATCTGCTGGAAGAAACGATCCATGAAATACTTGCATTGAACGAACACAGCAGCAATTAAAGATTCTAGCAGCTGAAAGCCAGCCCTGACAATCTGTATCCAGCCACAACCGGCGCAGCACCAGTACCGGCAGTGCTCACCGAATCAGGCCTCCAGCAAGAAATCTCTATACGGAATACCATCAGCGGGAGCTCCCCTTCCAGAACAATCTGCAA
This sequence comes from Clostridia bacterium, assembly GCA_017938795.1. Classification (GTDB taxonomy): domain Bacteria; phylum Bacillota; class Clostridia; order Christensenellales; family Aristaeellaceae; genus Ventricola. The sequence continues at coordinate 22,640 of JAGBAV010000037.1, read as the reverse complement.
TCTTCGAGAAACCAGTGTTTGCAGCAACAATATCTGTGCGATCTCCTGCAAAGCAAAAAGACGTCCCTTCCGGGACGTCTTTTCTTGTACTCCTTTGCTCCCCCGTGCGCATTACACGCCGGAGTAGCAGTTATAGCCGCCGTCAACGGGCAGCACAACGCCGGTGACAAAGCCGCTGGCCTTCTCGCTGACGAGGAAGAGCATCGCGCCGATGAGCTCATTGAGCTCGCCATAGCGGCCCATGGGCGTGCCGGCAATGATCTTCTTCTGGCGCGCGTTCGGGGTGCCGTCCGGGTTGAACTGCAGGGCATGGTTCTGCTCCGTCATGAAGAAGCCCGGAGCCAGCGCATTGACGCGCACGCCGGAGCGGGCCATATAGGTCGCCAGCCACTGGGTGAAGTTGGACACGCCGGCCTTCGCGCTGGAGTAGCCGGGGATCTTGGTCAGCGGGCTGAAGGCACTCATCGAGGAGACGTTCAGCACGCAGGCGCCCTCCTGATTGAGCATCAGCGGGGTGAGGATCTTGCAGGGCAGCCAGGTGCCGCGCAGGTTGAGATCCAGCTCCTTCTGCATCTCGCTGACGGGGATATCGAAGAAGGTCTTCTCGCCGCCGTCGGCCATCTGCTCCTGCGGAATGATGGCGGTCTTCACATTGCCGCCCGCCGCATTGATGAGGATATTGATCTTGCCAAAGCGCTCCTCAATCTCGCTCTTCACGCGCAGCATCGCGGCCTCGACCGTGACGTCCGCAGAGATCGCGAACGCATTGCCGCCGCCCTGCACGATCTCGTCCACGACGAGCTGGCAGCGCTCCAGATTGCGGCCCAGCACCACGATGGTCGCGCCGCAGGCAGCCAGAGCGCGGCAGAACATGCCGCCGATGCCGCCGTTGCCGCCTGTGACAACGGCTACGCGGCCGCTCAGATCAACATGAAAAGGAATATCATACGTATAGCCCATGGGAAATCCCTCCAAATGCACATTACTTGCAAGATATATATTCTCCGCGCGCTTCTCATTTCCCTGCCGCTGTGAAGGATTCTTGCTATTCGCAATATCTCCCCCGTCTCGGCAGAAAGAGAAGAGCGCGCCTTGCGGCGCGCCCGGAAATATACGGTTACTGCTTGCCCAGCAGCGCAGCGCCGATGATGCCGGCGTCCGCGCCCAGCCTCGCCAGCTCGATGCGGGCGTACGGCAGGGTCTTGAAGAAGATATAGGGCTTCATGGTCTCGCGCAGCGCATCCAGCAGGAAGTCGCCCGCATTGGAGACGCCGCCGCCAAGGACGATGACCTCCGGGTCGATGGCGTTGATCAGGTTGATGATGCCCAGCGCAAGGCCGCGCACATACTCATCAAAGACAGCCTTCGCGGTCGGGTCGCCTTCCTTCGCGCAGTCGATGACCGTCTTGGCGTTGATGCGCTCCGGATTGCCGCCGCAGCGCTTCATGATCATGCTCTCCGGGTGCTCGGCCACGGCCTTCCTGCCCTCGCGGATGATCGCGGTGGCGGAGGCATAGCGCTCGAAGCAGCCCCTGTTGCCGCAGGAGCAGAGCTCGCCGTCCATCTTCAGGATCATATGGCCGATCTCGGAGCCGACGCCATGCGCGCCGGAGTACGGGCGGCCGTTGATGATGATACCGCCGCCGACGCCCGTGCCCAGCGTAACGAATACGCTGGAGTGCGTGCCGGCACTCACGCCCGCGATGGACTCCGCAAAGCCCGCGACGGTCGCATCGTTATCCACGATGACCGGCAGATCGATATGGCTGCGCAGCTCCGCGACGAAGGGAACGCCGTGCCAGCCAAGGTTGGTACACATCGGGATGACGCCGGTCCGCGGATCGCACACGCCGGGGACGCCCACGCCGATCGCACCGATATCCTCCATTGTCAGGCCCGCATCCTTCACCACGCTGCGGCACAGCGAAGCGATATCCGCGATGACCTCCTGATAGGGGCGCTCCTTCATCGTCGGGGTCGAGCCCTTGGAAAGGATTTCGCCCTGCTCCGTGACCACGCCGGCCTTGATGCCGGTGCCGCCAAGATCCACGCCAATGTACATCATATCGTGATACCTCTCTTTGAAGTAGTATTGATGATTCTGCGGGCGGTGCTCAGTCCTCGCCGTCCTCCCGTCTGCCGTAATGGCTGCGAAGCCGCCTGTCCAGCTCGGACACAACGTCATAGCCCTCGCTCTTGAGCCGCCAGTTGCGCGCGGCGATCTCCACGATGATCGCCAGATTGCGCCCTGAGCGCACGGGGATATCGATCAGCGGCAGCTGCACGCCAAGGATTTCCTTCGTCCGCTCGGCGGTGCCGAGGCGGTCATAGTCCTTCTCCGGGCTCCACAGCTCCAGATGGATGGCGATATCAATGGGCTTTTTGCGGATAATCGCGCCGATGCCGAAGATCGACTTGATATCCACGATGCCGATACCGCGCAGCTCCATGAAGTCGCGCACCATCTCCGGCGATTCACCCACCAGCACGCTGCCCACGCGGCTGATATCCACCACGTCGTCCGCCACGAGCTGGTGCCCGCGCTTGATCAGCTCCAGCGCGCACTCGCTCTTGCCCACGCCGCTCTCGCCTGTGATCAGCACGCCCACGCCGAACACATCCAGCAGACCGCCGTGGCAGGTCTGCCTCGGGGCGAGTGCCTCGCTCAGATAGGCCATGGCGCGGCCGGTGAAGGCGCTGGTCTCCTCCGCCGTGCCGTATACCGGCACGCCGTGCGAAGCCGCTTGCTCTAGCAGCGCAGGCGGGCAGGTCATGCCGCGCGCTATCACGATGCACGGCATCTCATAGCTGAAGTAGCGCTGCAGCCGCGCGTCCCGTACGCCGTCGTCGAGGCTGCACAGATACGCCATCTCCGTCTTGCCGATGACCTGCGGGCGCTCGTTGGCGAACACGTCGAAATACCCGGCGAACTGCAGACCCGGGCGGCAGATATCTGCCTCGCTGATACGCATGCGCCGCCCGCAGCCGTTCTCGCCGATGACGGTCAGGCCCAGCTCCCGGGCGAATGTCTCAGGCGCGATCATGGGCAGACCTCCTGTCGTAGTTGGGGTTATTGCTATTATAGCCCATTGCGCCGGATTAAGCTATACCCTGTTTCGCGTTTTTTCGTCAGGAAGCCTGCTCACAGGGAAAAGATAAACGCCGGACAGTTCCCCGCCCGGCGCGTTATTCACTTGATGGCGCTCCTGCCGTCCACGGTCTCCACCTGCAGCCCCAGCCGCTCAAGCATCGCGGCGGTCACATACGCCTCGCCCGCATAGGCATACACCCTCGCCTGATCATCGGCGAGGAAGATGGTGCCGTCATAGGAGCCCATCGCCCCCTCGCACAGGCCCTCTTCGCCGGCGGTCATCAGCGCGATCTCGCTGCCGTCGCGGCGCGTGAGCTGCCAGCATCCGTCCTCATACGCATGCGCATAGCCCAGATGGCGCATCACGCCGCAGAGCGGATAGAGCCGCTCGCCGCTCTCATCCGTGCCGACGGCCAGCTGCACCTCCATATCGCCCAGCTTCAGTGACTGCGCCGCCAGAGCAAACGGCGCGGACATCATATCCGGCACGGGCGTGGGGGCGGGCGTGGGCTCCGGCGTTGCGGTGGGCGCGGGCGTCGGGGTGGGCGTCGGGGTCGGGCTGGGTGTGGGCGTGGGCCGGATCACAGCATCCTTGTCGAACATCCGCCGGATCGTCTCCGGGCCGACCTTGCCGTCGATCTTCTCCAGCTTATTCTCCCGCTGGAAGCCATACACCGCCGTGCGCGTGCGCAGGCCGAATACGCCGTCAACATCCTGCAGGTAATATCCCAGCTGATACAGGCGCTTCTGCATCAGGGCGACGTCCTCGCCCTCCATGCCGCGCATGAGAATGCGTCCGCCAAGGCCGGCAGCCTCGCGCGCCTCGGGGGTGATCTCCTCCGTCAGCCATGCCTCGTCGCTGTAATATGCGGGGATCTCCCATACAGGCTCCGCCGTCGCCTCGTCAGCCGCGGCCGGCGTGGGCTCTGCGGTCGGCGCAGGGGTATCCTTGATCTGTACGCCGAGCATCGCTCCGTCGGCTGCGGCGCCTGCGGGCAGCAGCAGCGCGGCGAGCAGCAGCGCGGCAATGGTCCGTATCATCATGATCTCCTCCAGCATTGGATTTACGCGCAGGCTCTTCGGCGTGCGCCGTTTCATCTTACCTAAAGAAACGATCCATCATGCCGATTTCATGCATATGAAAGCCGTGGATGCCCGCCTGCATCGCGCCCTCGACGTTCGCCAGCAGGTCGTCGATGAACACCGCGCGCCCACTCTGCACGCCGCAGGTCTCCTTCAGCGTCTGATAGATATCCGCATTGGGCTTGACCTGATGGATCTGGCAGGAGATGCACGCCCCGTCGAACAGATCAAACCTCTCTGCGTACTGCTCGCGCAGCGCGGCATAGCCCTCCGCCGGGTAATTGGACAGCAGGCAGATGCGCTTGCCCTTCGCCTTGCACAAACGGGCGGCGCGCCAGCCCTCCTCAAGCGGGGTCTTCAGCGCAATCCAGCCGTACAGCGTGCGCAGATACAGTGCCTCGCCCCCGCCGAATTCCTCGTCAAGCAGCTTCGCCGCCTGCTCATAGCTCATCGTCCCGCGGTCAAACTCCGGCCAGTATTTCCCGAAGTATACGCGCTCGAGCATCAGCTTCTGCGTCTGCTCGTCGCCGGGGAAGAGCCGCTTCACAAACTCCTCCGGCGCAAAGCGGATAAGCACATTGCCGATGTCAAATACGACCGTATCCACCTCATCCCACGGCATTGTGTCGTAGGCAAGATCGAACCGGATGCCCTTTTCCATGGGCGCAGCCTCCTCCGTTACTGCTTTGTGGCGATGTTGATCATCTGCCGCAGGTCATGCCGCGTCTCATCCTCGCGGATGCGGCGCGCGACGATCACCAGCCTGTCCTCGTCAAGGCAGGTGGAGAGCATCAGCAGCGCGTCGCTGGGCTCCACATCCACCGGGACGGCGTACATCGAGCGCAGCTGCAGCTGGCGCACAAAGGAGCTGAAGGCAGCGTCGCTGGAGAACGTCGGGTAGGAGTAGTAATTGAAGAACTGATCGCTCTTCACATCCAGCGACACGCGCAGCACAGCAAAGATGACGTATTTCTCCTTGCGCCAGAGCGTGTCGAAGCTGATGAACGCGTGATTCTTCAGGTAATTGATGTCATGCTCATACTGCGCGAGTCTGCCGAACATCGTGCCGTCCTTCATGTTATGGCCGTGCAGCAGCAGATTCTGCGTCTTCTCCTTGAAGGGATGATTCTCGTCAAGGAAGAGCGTTCCCGCCGCAGACTTGTTCTTGTAGAAATCATGCGTCAGGTAGTAGCTATTGTTCTTATAGACGATGGGCAGATCGAGCACTTCCTCGATGTTGATCCATGCAATGAGGTCGCGGTTCTTATTATACAGCTCCTCCATCTCGGGCAGCGCATCGCCGCCCACAACATGGAAGGACGTGCTCTTGACGGTATCCTGCCTGCGCGGCACGGGGGTATAGGTCAGCTGCGGGGTGGGCGAGGGCTGGGGTGGCTCCGGTGTGGCGGCAGGCTGCAGCCCGTCCTGACCGCCCGCCTGCGCATCGTCCTCGACGGCGATCTGCACAACCGCCTCTGGCGTCAGCTCCGGCTCCGCGGTCTGCTGCGCGCCGCGGCGCAGCTGGGACAGCTCGTCCGTCAGCCGGTTGGTGCGGATGGTGCGCCAGAGGATGCTGCCGATCATGAAGAGGCTGTAGCACGCCACGCAGCAAAGCACGGCCGCCAGTCCCCTGCGGATCCATTCCTCGCGCGCCGCCTGCCGGCTGCGCTGCGCATGCGGATGGCGGGACTCAATCGAGAACCCGCCGACGTCCGTCCGGCTGCTCCCTGCGCCCCTGCCGACGGCGCTCCCGGCCGCGCTGCGGACAGTCTTCGTGCGCCTTCCGGCTGCGCTGCTGCGCCTTCCGGCTGTGCTGCTGCGCTTGCCGGCTGCGCCATGCTTCGCCCTGTACTGCGCCGCCTGCTCGCCGATCTTCCCGGCCAGCGCATCCGCAGCCGGGCGGATATATTCCTGATAGGCGATCTGCGTGATCGCGCCGATGCCCAGCGCTGTCTCCTTCGCGGTGCGCAGCGCCTTGCCTGCGTATTCCTTTGCTTTGTCCTTGCCTGTGCTGCGGACCTTCCTCCTCGCCGCCGCGCCGCGGTTCTCGCTCTGCGTGCGCACGACGGGTGACGACTGCTCCGCCGGCTTCTGCGCATGCGGGGTCACATCCTGCGGGGGCTGCGCGCCGTCTGCGGCGGCGCTCCTGCGCCTGCGCCGCGCGCCATCCTGCGGCTGCCCGGTGTGCATCGGCTGCTCATCGTGCGCCGCCTGCGGCTGCTCCGCCGGGGGATACGCATGCCCGCCGTCAGGCGTATCGCCCTGTGCCGCCCTGCGGCGACGCCTCAGCCCGTCCGTCTCGCTCATCCGTACCCCTCCCTTCCTGTATGTGATGCAAAGAATAGTAACCTAGTAAATATTCGTCATCCGCTGCCGGATTCCTTCTGTTTCCTATCAATCAGCGTTTCTTTCGGGCTCAGAGCACGGCCTCGCCGATCAGCCTGCCAATCAGATGCAGGTCTGCGCTGCGGGTGAACTCAAAGCGCACCAGCCCCAGCGTGGAGAACCACAGCTGCAGCTCGCAGTCCAGATCCACCACACCCGGCGTCTCCACGGAGAATGCCTGCACCTTGCTGTAGGGCAGGGAGGTCATGTCCGCCTTGCTGCCGGTGACGCCCTGCACATTGATGGCAATCGCGCGCTTGTTGGTGAAGATGACCGTGTCGCGCACGCTGCGGAACGCCGCAGCCACCTCCTCGCCGCGCACAAGGATGTCATCCACGGAGCGTGCAGCCTTCCTCGCGTCGATGGGCGCGAGCTTGAGATATTCGGCATTCTTGAAATCGATCATGGTCGTCCTCCCTCTGCGCCGCCTTTTTGGCTCATGCGCAAAATCATCTACCTTATATTGTACAACGCCGCGCTCTCTTTCGCAAGCATTTGCGCGTGATTCCCCATGATTACGGCAGCGTCCGAGCGCGCATACTGAGCGATATCACCCTCAGGAGGTCATGCCTATGTGCACAGCCGTCTCCCTCGTCCGCGGCGGGCGCCATTATTTCGGGCGCACGCTGGATACCCCGCATCCCTACGGCGCGCAGGCCGTCGTCATGCCCCGCCGCTTTCCGCTGCGCTTCTCTGAGATGGGCGCGGTGGATCGCCATTACGCCGTCATCGGTATGGCCGCCGTCGAGGACGGCCGTCCGCTCCTTTTTGACGCCGCCAATGAGCACGGTCTGTGCATGGCTGCGCTCGCCTTCCCGGGCTGCGCCCGCTACTTTCCCGCCGTGCCGGACAAGGATAATTTTGCCCCGCACGAGCTGATGCCATGGGTGCTCTCCCAGTGTGTGAGCGCCGCGCAGGCGCGCGCGATGCTCGCCCGCGTCTCCGTGATGGACAAGCCCTTCAGCGCAGATATGCCCAATATGCCGCTGCACTGGATTATCGCGGATGCACACGAAGCCTTCGCCGCCGAGAGCACGCAGGATGGTCTTCTCCTCACGGACAACCCCGTCCGCGTAATGACCAACAGCCCCGCCCTGCCCTTTCATCTGCAGGGGCTGCGCATGTATACCGCCCTCTCCCCCGCACAGCCGCAGCCCCGTTTCCGCCCCGGCATGCCGCTGGGGCTGTATTCGCTGGGCATGGGCGCGCTCGGCCTGCCGGGCGACCTCAGCTCGCACAGCCGCTTCGTCCGCGCGGCGTTCCTGCTGCACCACTCCGTCTGCGGGGATGCACCCTCCGCCTGCATACGCCAGCTGCAGCATGTGCTGGGCTGCGTTGCCCAGCCTCGCGGCGCGACGCTCATGGACGACGGGCAGTACGAATACACCTGCTACGCCTCCTGCATCGACGCCGCGCAGGGCGTGCTCCACGTCTCCCCGTATGACGGCAACGGCCTCGCGCTCTCGCTGCGGGACGCGGAGCCGGACGGGGAAACGCTGGTGTGCAGGGAGATGGCGTGAGCCTTTTGCAATCCGGCAAACCCAAAAAGCCCGCTGCACTTCGGCATGCAGCGGGCGCGTTGATCTGCAGCGCAAAACAGCAGGCCGCCCATCCGGGCAGCCTGCTGCTGTATATATCGGGTTTACTTCGCATCAGCCAGCTCGACAAAGCGGCGGGCCTCCTCCACGACGGTGCCGACGGCCTCGCGCCAGAAGGCGGGGGTGGTCACGTCGATGCCCACGGAGGCGGTGACGTTCTCGATGGTGTCGCTGCCGAAGCGGCTGAGCAGATCGCAGTACACCGGCACGAAGGACGCGCCCTCCGCCTTGTAGCGGGCGTAGAGGCCGCGGCCGAAGAGACCGCCGAAGGCATACGGGAAGTTGTAGAAGTGACGGCCGGTGGAGTAATAGTGGCTCTTGCAGGCCCACATGTACGGATGGCGCACCTCGGGGTCAAGGCCGTCGCCGTAGGACTGCTCCTGAGCCCAGAGCATGGTCTCCTTCAGCTCCGCGACGCTCATGGCATGGTCGGCCTGCGCGGCGACGACCTTCTGCTCAAAGAGGAAGCGGGAGTAGATATCCACCATCACCTGCGTGTTCTCGGTGAGGCTGGCGTCCAGCAGGGTGAGCTCCTCCTCCGGGGTGGCGGCGGCGCGGACGAAGTCGGACAGCACCGTCTCGTTGAAGGTGGAGGCGGTCTCCGCAAGCGGCATCGGGGTGTCGGTCATCATCACCGGCACGCGGTTGAGCTGCTTGTTGTTGAAGGCATGGCCCAGCTCATGCGCCAGCGTGCTCACGTCGGAGAGGCTGCCGGAGTAGTTGGTCATGATGCGGCTGATGTTCATCTCATAGTTGCCCGAGCAGAAGGCGCCGCCGCGCTTGCCCTCCTTCGGGTAGACGTCGATCCAGCCCTCGTCAAAGGCGGTCGCCATCATCTCGCCCATCTCCGGGGAGAAGCGGGTGAAGACGTCCACCAGCATATCGCGGGCCTCTTCGATGGTGTAGGTCTTGGTGCTCTCGCCGATGGGCGCGAACAGATCGTAGAACGGAAGGCCGTTCGCATGGCCGAGCAGGCGGCCCTTCGCGCGGAAGTAGGCGCGCAGCTCCGGCAGGGCCTCGCGGATCGCGGTCCACATCGCCTCCAGCGTCTGCGCCGTCAGGCGGGAGGAAGCCAGCGTCATATCAAGGATGCCGTTATAGCCCTTCAGCTCGGCCATGGTTTCGCCCTCGGCCTTGATGGAGTTCAGGCAGACGCTCATCGGAATCTCGATCTTCTTGTAGCAGGCGATCTCCGCCTCATACGCATCCTTGCGCACAGCGGGGTCGGGGTCATACGCCTTGCCGCGCACGGCGGAGAGCGGGATCTCCTCACCGCGGAAGTTTGCGGTGAGCGTGGCCTCGAGCTTGCCGCGCAGCTGGGAGAGCGCCTTGCCGCCGGAGAGCTGCATCTTCAGCACGGGGCTCTCGATGGCCTCGGGCAGGTTGTGGCGCGCATTCTCCGCATACTCGCGCAGCACGAAGGCGCGGCGGGTCAGCTCCTCGTCCGCTGCGATGACCGCGTCGAGATCCTCAAGGGACGCCAGATAGCGGGAGAACGCACTCTCGCACTGGGAGACCGCCATGAACGCACGGTTCATCGGGGTCTGGGCGGCGTTGGCCTGCGGATGCTCCGCGTCGGTGGACTGGGTCAGCATCATCATCATCGCCAGGCGCTCCATCAGCAGCGTCAGGCTCTCAATGGCGTCGACGATCTGGCGGGTCTTCGCCGCGGCATCGGGGTTCTCCCCGGCGATCAGGGCGCGCAGCGCCTCAATGCGCTCGGGCAGCGCCTGCATGTCGCGGGCATAGGCCGGGTCGTCAAAGCCGTTATAGAACACAGAAAGGTCCCAATTGGTCTTCATATCCGTTTCCTCCTTGGATACATGATGTCATGTCAACGCCCATTATACACAGCTTTTCCCCGGCAAACAAGGGGCGCAGGATGGATAATATGAAGAATTCGCACAAAATCCCTTTTCAAATCCACGCCATCTGCATTATAATGGTAGTCATAGGACTTGTGTCAACAAGCCATTTATTGACGGAGGATGATGTACCATGACGTATCGTGAGCAGTACGAGGCGTGGCTGCGCGACTTCGCCGACGATCAGGCGACGGTCGACGAGCTGCGAGCGCTCGAAGGCAATGAGAAAGAGATTGAGGACCGCTTCTATACCGAGCTTTCCTTCGGCACCGCCGGCATGCGCGGCGTGCTGGGCGCCGGCACCAACAGGATGAACCTGTATAACGTCCGCCGCGCGACCAAGGGCTTCGCCGACTACATCAACAGCCAGGATCCCGAGTATGCCAAGCGCGGCGTTGTCATCGCGTACGACTCCCGCCGCATGAGCCCCGAGTTTGCCAAGGCCGCCGCACTGGTCCTGTGCAACGAGGGCATCAACGTCTGCCTCTTTGACGAGCTGCGCCCGGTTCCGGTGCTGTCCTATGCGGTGCGCCATCTGCATGCCATCGCCGGCATCGTCATCACCGCCAGCCATAACCCGCCGCAGTACAACGGCTATAAGGTCTACTGGGAGGACGGCGCGCAGATGCCGCCCGAGTACGCCGATCAGGTGCTCGCCGCGATCCGCAAGTGCTCCTATCAGGACGCTGTGGAGATGGACGAGGAGAAGGCGCTCGCCTCCGGCCTGCTCAAGATCATCGGCAAGGCCGAGATCGACGACGACTACATCGCCGACGTCAAGACCCTGTCCGTCCAGCCGGAGCTGATGAAGACCGCCGGCAAGGAGCTCAAGATCGTCTACACCCCGCTGCACGGCTCCGGCAACAAGCCCGTCCGCCGCATCCTCGCGGAGATCGGCATCGAGAACGTGTTCATCGTCAAGGAGCAGGAGCTCCCGGACCCGAACTTCTCCACCATCAAGGTCCCGAATCCGGAGGATCCGGCTGCCTTTGCCATGGCGATGGAGCTCGCCGATAAGGTCGGCGCGGACTGCATCTTCGGCACCGACCCGGACTGCGACCGCGTGGGCATCGCCGTCAAGGACACCGAGGGCAAGTATTACCTGATGAGCGGCAACCAGATCGGCTGCGTGCTGCTGTATTACATCCTCAAGAGCCGCGAGGCGCTGGGCACCGTGCCCGCCGACGGCGCCGTGGTCAAGTCCGTCGTCTCCACCGAGCTGGCGCGCAAGATCGCCGCGGGCTTCGGTCTGGTGTGCTTCGACACCCTGACCGGCTTCAAGTGGATCGCCGAGAAGATCCAGCAGTTCCAGGACAAGGGCGATCACACCTTCGTGTTCGGCTTCGAGGAGAGCTACGGCTTCCTGTCCTCCACCTTCGTGCGCGATAAGGACGGCGTCAACGCCTCCCTGCTCATCGCCGAGGCCGCCGCGTGGGCCAAGACCCAGGGCAAGACCCTCTACGACATCCTGCAGGAGATCTACAAGACCTATGGCTACTATGTCGAGAAGGTCGTCTCCGTCACCCTGCCGGGCAAGGACGGCGTTGCGAAGATGCAGGCCATCATGAAGAACCTGCGCGCCGACGCGCCCAAGGCCCTCGCGGGCAAGAAGGTCCTCGCCGTGCGCGACTACCTCGCCGGCACCCGCACCGACGCCGCGACCGGCGACGTCACCCCGGCCGGTCTGCCCAAATCCGACGTCCTCTACTTCGAGCTGGAGAACGACGCGTGGGTCTGCATCCGCCCGTCCGGCACCGAGCCGAAGATCAAGCTCTACGTCAACACCAACGCCGCCTCCGCCGAGGCCTCTGCGAAGGAGAACGCCGAGCTTGTGGACGCCTGCAAGGCCATCATGCAGTAATCTCATATCCCGCGGGAGCGCCGGCATCGTCCGGCGCTCTTTTTTGCGGGCAATACGCCTGAAATCCCTCTTTCCTCCCTGCCCCGCGCCTGCGTGCGCTATCCTTTCATCAGCGCAGGGTTCGCATCTTTTTTTCCGTGACCGCCGCCCGCCGCTCTGGTATACTGTCGCCAGAAGTCAGGCAGGAAACAGACTTCAGCAAGCCGTCATCTGCTTCCCCATCCATCATCTGATACGACGCATCCAGCAGGACAGATAAGCGAAAACGAGGACCGGGTGCAAGCCCCGCAGCCATGTGACGCTGCTACTCACGACCCCAACCGTTCCGGAATGGAGGTGCGGTCGCCACCGGGTAGTCTGATCTGAGGATATCCCATTTACGATTTGTTTTCATCAAACATACCCCGCGTCGAGTTACACCGTCAGATGCTCTGTATGGGGTCGGTGCCGGCCTGCCATGGCGTCCCTCCATGACGGACGCGGCGTACCTGTCCGCGCAGCCTGCATAAGGCAATGCGAACCGCCCTTTGGTCAACAGAACGGGGATCAGAGTGCGGATGCATCCCGCCGGGGTGCAGAGCCGATCCTTCTGCAGCCTGCGCAGGCAGGGCCGTCCTCCTGCCGCCTTGCCCGCATGCACGCGCTGCGGGCGCATTCCCTGTGATCACGGCTTGCATTCAGCGGCCGGAATATGATATACTATAGTGTACAGCAAGCGAAGGAGGGATCGTGATGGCGCGGGCAAAGGGCATCAAGCCCATGGCGCAGAACAAAAAGGCGTTTCACGATTACTTCGTCGAGGAGCGCATCGAGTGCGGCATGGAGCTCAAGGGCACCGAGGTCAAGAGCATGCGTCAGGGGAGGATGAACCTCAAGGAGTCCTTCGCCATCGTCAAGGACGGCGAGGTCTTCGTCGTGGGTATGCACATCAGCCCCTACGAGCAGGGCAACATCTTCAACACCGATCCGCTGCGGCAGAAGCGTCTGCTGCTGCACAGGAGCCAGATCCGCCATCTCGCACAGGAGGCCGGCAAGATGGGCTATTCGCTCATCCCGCTTCAGGTCTACCTCAAGGATGGCCGGTTCAAGCTGGAGCTGGGCGTCTGCAAGGGCAAGAAGCTCCATGACAAGCGCGACAGCATCGCCGAGCGCGATACCAAGCGCGAGATCCAGCGCGCACTGCGCGAGAGGAACAAGTAAATATCTTTTTCATCCGGTTGTCTGCAGCGCTTCGGCCCTGTGCGCAATCCGCTTTTCGCGGGGGTGTACTGGTTTCGACGGGATCGTGGGCGGTCGGGTAAGCGAGCCGTGGCCCCGCGCCACGTTAAAAGCGGGAATTAAATATTAACTGACAATAGCGAATACGCTTTCGCGGCCTAATCAGGCTGCGCGTCGGCCCAGCGATCCCGCTGCGCTGGATCCCGGCGTCAATTAGCGGGCCATGACCATGCCTAAGCTTTGCCGTATGGTCACATTATGAAGCTACTGAACCCTTGAGCCTGTCTGCGGGCGCCTGGGAGAGGGAATGTTAAAACACAGACTGCGCTCGGAGAAAGCCCGGCAGTCGCTTTTTCGGACAGGGGTTCGATTCCCCTCACCTCCACCAAATGAAAAGGATACCCTTCAGGGTATCCTTTTTCATTTGGTATTGAAAGGTGAGGGGAATCGAACCTAGCCCGGTAGTGAATGAGGCCCCTGTGGGGCCTCAGAGCCGGGCTGACCGAGCACCGTCGAGGTGCGAGAGGAGATTCCCCTCACCTCCCACCAATTCCATACCCGCGTATACCGCCAACACACCGGCAGTACCGCAGCCTCAGAGATGCCCAACTCTCGCGCCGCCCTGCCGCGAGAGGAGATTCCCCTCACCTCCCACTAACTCCATACCCGCATATACCGCCCTGCCCCGGCAGCGCCGCAGCCTCACAGCTGCCCAACCCTCGCCCCCTGCCGCGAGAAGAGACTCTCCTCACCTTCTACTAACTCCTTAGCCGCGCTTACCACACCCGCACCGTTCTCATTTTTGCTGTTTGCGCATATCCTATCAACAAAAAACAGACCGCCAATCCTTTGGCAGCCTGTCACGATGCAATCATTCCTCCGGCCTGCGGTACACAATCAGTTCGCCGGGAGTGATATTCAGATACCAGCAGAGCTTGCTCAGCAGGCCCGTATCGATCCGCTGAAACTCGCCCCTGCAGTACCGGTTAAAATTCGGTCTTGGAATATCCAGATCCTTGCAGACCTTGTTCTTGGAGATGCCCCTCTCCTGCAGAATCTCGTCGATCCGCATCACCACAGAGCCATAGTCCCTCTCCTGCTCGCTCATCATCCATATACCCTCTCTCAGCATTGCTAAGATGATTATATAGAATCATTCCCGATTTCATAATTTTCTATATTGTCATTTGCTGTATAGCACCTTACAATATCGTTATCCCCCATCATACCAGGCAATGACACGGTGTCAGAAAGGATACGCCTCCCATGGAAAAAATATGCACCTTCTTCGGCCATCGGGAAATCCCGGAGGATCTTCGTCCCGCGCTTCTTGAGCAGGCGCGCAGAGCAATTGAGCAGTACGGCATCACCGAATTCTGGAACGGCGGCTACGGCGCCTTCGACGCGCTTGCGGCTGATACAATCAAAGAACTGCGGCTGGAATATCCGGATATACAGCATCGCCGTGTCTATGCTTATCCTCCGGAGCATCCGTATGAAGGCACACTATTCGATCAGGCCTTCTGTCCGGATTGCCTTGATCAGTATGCAGACAGGGCGCGCATCCCGCGGCGCAATATCTGGATGGCGGAGCAGAGCCGCCTGATCATCGCCTATGTCTGCCATGCCGAAAGCACCATCCATGAACCGCTGGATCATGCACTGCGGCTGAACATCCCGATCATCAATCTGGGCTGCTATCAGCCAACAGCCTCACTGTATTGGTGGGAAGAGTCCAATTTGCAGCCTGATTGATCTGCTCACATACAACAGCAGCCCGCCCTCCATCCCGGAGAGCAGGCTGCTGTTTTTTTCATTTTGTCAATCTGCGGTCAGTTGTCATCCACGATGCTGCCGGCGGCCTCGGCCTCCTCCAGCTCATGCATGTACTTATAGATCGTATAGCGCGAGACGCCCAGCTGCTCGGAGACGATCGCCACGGACTTCTGGTAGGTGAAGGCGCGGCGCTTGTAGAGCATGCGGATCACGCGCATACGGTCGGTCTTCTTCATCGCGGCGGGCTCCTTGCCCACGGCGCTGACGCATTCGCGCAGCATCTCCTCCAGCTGGCTCCTCGCATCCTGCATGAGCGTCTGCTGCAGATCGCCGCTGGTGGCAGTCATCTCGCTGAGCATCTGCGTGGCGCGCACCATATGCGTGATATCCATGTTGATGCCCAGCGCAAAATGATAATCCGGCCCGACGATATTGAAGGTTGAGCTCTTGAACGTGCGCCCGTCCCGGGAGAGGACGAGCTGATTGACATAATCCTTCTTCTCATAGACGGTCTCGTCATAGTCGCCGATGTCGCCGAAGATATCGGCTGTCGAGCCCACATCCCGCCCGGTGACGGAGCCGTTGTAGATCGCAAGGATCGGATGCCCGTGCCGGGTCATGTCATGTACCAGGGTTTCGCAGTTCGGTCCAAACATCGCAGCAATGCCCTTCGCTTCGTTCTTCAGAAACGTGAGCATCTGATCTCTGTTCATATCGCATCCTCCGATCCGTGCATGACGAAAGTTTCTCTTCTGTTATCAGTATATCATAAACAAACTGTCAAGGGAATACCTGTCCGCCGTCAATTTTCCTCCCGGCGTGTGCCAGCTGCGCAGACCCACGTCCATCCAGCGAGCACCAGAAGCGCAGCGCCCCACAGCGGAACCGGCGTCAGCCAGAGCGTCGAGAGCGAGGCAAGCGCCATCATCACGGCAGCCGGCGCATACCGCCTGTCCCTGCAGGCCAGCGCGGCGGCCAGCATATCCGCAAGGTAGAAGTAGCGATCGTGCATCCGCGGGAGCAGGAAGACAATCGCCGTCACCAGCAGAAAGCCAAGGCGAACATGATCATCCTCATTCATCTGCTGCGCATGCGCCGCGCCATATGCCAGCAGCGCAAGGCACGCGCCAAAGGCCAGCGCCATGCCGAAGTTGCCGTAGGCATAGACGTCCAGTCCTTCCGTGGCAATCAGCCCGAACAGGCTCGGCGCGCTGTAGGTCAGCCCGGTATACAGCCCGGTCTGCGCCGTATAGATCTGAAGGATCGCAGCGGGGCTCTTGCCCGCCAGCAGCGCGGGCAGCATGACGGCAAGAATCGTCAGGAGGAATACACCGGCGTCCGCAAGCCTCAGCCTGCGTCCTGCCCAGAGCACCACGACCATCGGCAGCAGGAACACCGCCTGCAGCTTGAAGCAGAGCGACAGCGCAAAACAGACCGCGCTGCGCGTATGCCGCCCCTCCAGCGAAAGCGCAAGCGCCCAGACGGCGCAGCCCGCATACAGGCTGTCGCACTGGGCGAACATGCCGCCATTGAGCACGGCGGCGGGCAGCAGCAGCGCCGCGGCAAACGCAGCCATCGACGGCTTCCCGTCCCTTGCGCAAAGGCGCGCCATGCCGGCGGCGAGCATCGCATCCCCCATGAAGGAGACCGCCTTCACCGCATACAGCGGCACGACCGGCAGCCGGGTAATCAGATAAAGGATATACTGGTAGAGCACATTGTATTCGCCCACGCTCCCGCGCATACTGCCGGCGAAGCTCTGCCCTGCCAGCAGCTCGATCCATTTGGCGAGGTAGATGTCATAGTCGCCCGCGGAGCGCTCGATGAAGCTGACCCGCGCCAGCAGCGCAGCGCCGCACAGCGCGCAGCCAAGCAGCGCATCCAGCAGACTGCCGCCCCGCGCACGCACGATCTGCACGGCGGCAAGCGCCGAAAGCAGAGCAGGCAGCGAGAGCAGCAGCACGCTGCCAAGGCGCAGCGCCATGCCCGCGCCCTGAAGCCGCACAAACGTGCGCATCATCATCAGCAGCAGGAAGGCCGCAGCCGTCATCGCCGCCGCGCCATACCCGCACAGCCGACCGACGGGGGAAAGCAGCAGCGCGCGCAGCCGTTCATCCAGCGCATCAGCATGGGGCGTCAGCCGCCGTCCGCTCATGCGCAAGCCTCCTTATCCCCCGCGCCGCGGATCGCATCGATCAGCTCCAGCGCAATCAGGCAGGCCGCAGCGATCGCCAGCAGGCTCAGCACCGTGATATCCAGCACAGCGAAATTGAAGATCGCAGCCATATAGCAGCAGAAGGAGACCAGCTCCAGCAGCGCAGCGGCGATCATCCTGCGCGGCGTGCCCGCCATTGCGAAGGCCAGCATGCCCGCCAGATACAGGCAGCGCGCATTCATCTGCGGCAGCACCAGCGGCAGGCCGGCAGCAAGCAGCAGCGCGCCCAGCAGCAGGGTGTCGTTGGTCATCTCCGTGCGGCAGCGCAGCAGCGCCAGCACAACCAGCAGCGCGCAGGCAATGCCGATGTACAGGCCAAGGCCGCTGAACTCGCGCACAGACGCCGTCTTCATCAGGCCATACACGCCCGCCGCGTGATCGGCGAGGCCATACTCCTCCGCCGCCATCTCAATCTGCAGATTATAGCGGCCAAAGAGCTCCGCCAGCGTGTATCCGTCCAGCAGAATCGACACCTGCGCCGCCACAAAGGCCGCGGCGATTACCGCAAAGTGGCGCAGCTGGAATCGCCTGAGCATGAACAGCACGAGCAGCACGGGGAAGACGAACGCGCTCTGCAGCTTCGTCGCCAGCGCCATGCCCAGCAGCACGCTGCCCGCCAGCGGATGATCGTCAAGCGCCAGCGCCAGCCCCCACAGCGTCAGCGCGGCGAAGGTCGCATCGCACTGCGCCCAGCAGCCGGCATTGAAGAGCATCGTCGGGGCGAGCACGCAGGCCAGCATCCCGGCGATGATCCCCGGGGTCTTCGCCCCGCGCATCTGCGCGATCCGCGCGACAGCCGCCGCACAGGCGCACTGGCAGATCATGTCAAAGAGCTTCACCGCATACAGCGCAGAGAAATTCTCCACCCGGGAGAGCAGGCCGCAGACAATCAGATAGCCGCCCGACCATGCATGCTCGTCCCACGCCATGGCGGTCGTGAGCCCATAGTTCCACATATTCTCAAGCAGCGGCGCGATCAGCTTCCCATAGCGCCCGGGCTTGACGTCCAGCATCGCCAGATGCGCAGCGACAGCCATCATCGCCACCAGCCCGACGCACAGCCAGAGGATGACCGGCGCCTTCTCCCGCATCAGCGGGCCATACGCGGCCGCCAGCAGAATCGCAAGCCCCGCCGCGCCGCACAGCGCGATCACCACGGCGCCCTCCATCGCGGAGCAGAGCGCCAGCGCCGCCGCAAAGAACCCGGCGACCAGCAGCGCGCACAGGCCCGCCGCCGCCTTCCGGCACGGCTCGGCCATCATCACAAGGCGCAGCGGATCCACGCCGCGCAGCCTCCCGATCATCTCTTTCATCACGCCTTCACCTCCGCAATCGCCTCATGCCTGTTCAGCACGCGCCACAGCTCCACCGCCGTCAGCACGACACCGGTGATCATGAACAGCGTCGCAAACCGCAGCTCCATCAGCGTATCGCCCGCCAGACCTGCGGTATAGCAGATATAGCTCGCCATGCCGAAGCACAGCGGCAGCAGCAGCCTGCGCGGCGCATACACAGCCGCCACCAGCGACAGGACGTCCGCGCCGAACATGTAGCGCTCATGCATCTTAGGCAGGAAGAGCGGCACGCCGCCCAGCGTCAGCAGGCAGGCCAGCAGCACGGCGTCCGTATTGAGCGCATCCCTGCGCCAGACGACAACCACGCAGACCACGGCCATCATCGCAAAGCCGAGCGCCAGCGCCATGGAGCCGAACATCTTATACAGCACATCCTTGCCGACTGACATCGGCAGCAGCTGATACAGGCTGGGCGCATTGACGGAGATGAAGTTATACTGCCCGGCCTGCTGCAGGTAGCAGGTCAGAACATGATGCATCGACTTGCCGCCCCAGAGCGCCGGAATCATCATCGCCATATACGCCGCCGGGATCGCCAGCACATGGCGCAGCTTCACATCCCTGCGCAGCCACAGCGGCAGCAGCGCCGGCAGGAAGAAGACCGTCTGCAGCTTGAAGCTCAGCGCAACGCCGAAGCAGATCATGCCGCGCACAGGCTTCTTCGCCAGCGCCAGATACAGCGCCAGCAGACAGAAGGAGACGTAGATCACGTCGCACTGGCCCCAGTACGCGCCGTTGAAGATGACGGTCGGCAGCACCTGCGCCGCATGATACACCAGCAGCGGGCCCGCCTCGCCGCGCATCTTGAGCCTGGCAAGGCTGAACACCGCAACACCCATCAGGATCTCAGCAAAGACGGACACCGCCTTGATCAGATACTGCCACGGGTATTCCGGCACACGGGAGATCAGCTGCAGAATATACAGGTACGGCGGCGTGTAGTCGCTGCCGATGTATGTGCCGAGGCCTTCCTTGAAGCCCAGCCCCGAATAGGTATTGATCCAGTTATGCAGGAAAATATCATAGTCGTCGCTGTTGTAGTCAAGCAGCGAGATCTTCCCCAGCAGGACAGCGCCCGTCACGGCGCACAGCAGCAACAGCACGCCAAGCGGCAGCTCCCTGCCCATATGCAGCTGCACCGCCGCAGACACGGCGAAGATCGCTGTGAAGGCGATCGCCGTGATCATCAGGTTCTCGTCATAGCGGATGCTTGAATACTCGTCAAGCAGACGGTAGCGCGCATGCTCCGCGAAGACAAAGAAGATGATCGTCGCCGCCGCCAGCAGCAGCGCGCGCGCCCACAGCGGGCACTTCTTCCCCAGCGCGCCGCGCAGCTTATCGCTCACAAAATCCTTGTTCATATCTGATTCCTCTCAGTTTCGTTCATCCCCGCCGGCGTATCCCTTCTCCTGTTCAGGGTACACAAAGCCAGAGCTCCGCCGGCAGAGTTCTGTCTCTATTATACTTGACAAAATGTATTCTGTACAGCAAAACCTGATGGAAATCGCCGTCCCTGCGCACCTGCATATTTGATCACCGCGCGGCATATGCTCATGCGTGAACACATTGCCGCCACACCGCCGTACAGCCGTCATCCATTCTTCTCATTCCTACCCATTTTGCGTCATCCTTCTCTGCTATGCTCATCGCGTAGGCTCTTCACACCCTCCCAGACTCTCTCAGAGGTGAAACAGAATGCAAAGCCATGCCCGCAGCGGGCAGGCGCGCCCGTTATGCCCCGCGCCCTTCTCCGCCGACTTCTATGCGCCCTACTCCGCCGCCGCCCAGACCGTGCTCGCCGCCATATGCCGCGCGCGGCAGGCGCTTGTGCAGGCGTCCGGGGAGGATCTCTATGCGCTGACCTACCGGCTCAAGACGCCGTCCTCCATAAGCGGCAAGCTCCTTGCCCGCGGCCTGCCCGTGACGGAGGCTGCGGCCGCCGCCGCGCTGCACGACGTCGCAGGGATCCGCGCCGTGCTGGGCAGCGTGGCGCAGGTATACCGCTTCGCCGATCTTCTGGAATCCTGCCTCCCGCTCTGCGACAGGCGGGACTATATCCTTGAGCCCAAGGAGAGCGGCTATCGCAGCCTGCATCTCGTCTTCAGCATCCCTGCGCCCGATGGGGGGACGCGCACGCCTGTGGAGGTTCAGCTGCGCACGGCGCCCATGGACATCTGGGCGAGCATCGAGCATCAGCTGGTCTACAAGCCGTGGTCAGACCCCGCCGCTCTCCCCGGTGCGATGCTCTAGCCCCCTTTCATGCAGAAGGCCCCCGCCCTCCTTGCGGAGGACAGGGGCTCTGATTATCTGACTATGAAGAAATATCCGGCGGCGGCGAGGATCAGCACAACGATCAGGCAGGCGGGAATAATGGTGAGCATGGCGGCGATCACCATCGCGCAGCCGTCGCCCTTCTCCATCATGTCGCTGGGCGTCAGCTCGCTGTCGTGCCCTCCCCTGCGCTCGCGCTGTTCGCGCTGTTCCTGTTCGAATTTATGCGCCCGCTCGAATTTCCCCTCAAACGGCATCCGCATGCTTTACTCCTCGCCCATCAGCGGGTGGTGGCAGGCGACGAAGTGATTCGGCGCGATCTCCACCCATTCCGGCGTCGCATGCTTACAGATCTCCGTGCAGTGCGCGCAGCGGGTATGGAACTTGCAGCCCTTCGGCGGATTGACCGGGCTCGGGATATCGCCCTCGAGAATACGCAGCTCCTTATTGGAGTCCATATCCGTCGTCGGGATCGCCGCCATCAGCGCCTCGGTGTAGGGGTGCTTCGGGTTATCGAAGAGCTCCTGCGTCGGGGCGAGCTCGACCATGTTGCCAAGGTACATAACGCCGATACGGTCGGAGATGTACTTGACGACGGAGAGGTCGTGCGTGATGAACAGATAGGTCAGGTTGCTCTGCTGCTTGAGGTCGTAGAGCAGATTGATGATCTGGCTCTGGATGGACACGTCCAGCGCAGAGACCGCCTCGTCGCAGACGACGAACTTCGGCTTCACAGCAAGGCTTCGCGCGATGCCGATGCGCTGGCGCTGACCGCCGGAGAACTGATGCGGATACCTGTGCAGGAAGTAGCTGGCAAGGCCCGCGTCCTCCATCGTCTTGACGATGTAGTCCTGCATGCGCTCGTCGTTCTTCTTGAAGAAGCCGTGCGCCAGCAGACCCTCGCCGATGATGTTGCCCACGGTCATGCGCGGGTTCAGGGAGGAATACGGATCCTGGAAGATCAGCTGCAGGTCGCTGCGCAGCACGCGGATCTCCGGATACTCCAGACGCGCGAGGTCGATGCCCTCGTCGCGCAGCGCCTCGTACTTCGCAAACTCGGCGTCGCCGGCGTACGGCTTACGCAGCTCGTCCAGCTGCACGCGCACAGCGGTGATCTGCTCGTCCAGCTCGGCGATCTGCCTGTCATACCCGGCGACCTTCGCCTCGTACTTGGCGGCCTTGCCGGAGGACTTGCCGCTCTTCTGGTCGGCGTAGAGCACGTCGTCCAGATTCAGCTGCTCGGCCTTGCGCTTCTCGCGCACGTCGCGGCGGCTCTTGGCGAGGCCGTATTCCTTCAGCAGCAGCGCCACCGGCTCCTTGATATCCGCCACGGAGAGGAAGCCGCCGATCAGGTTCGCCATATCCAGCATGGCGTCGTTGGCGTCCTTCTTGGCCTTGCTCAGCGCGTCGGCCTTCTTGTACTTCTCCTCGCCGTCGGGCATGGCGTCGTACTCCGCCTGCGCGTCGGCGGCGGTCTTTTCCAGCGCCTTCCACTGGGTGCGCAGCTTGTCGATCTGCTTGAGCGTCTTCTCGACATAGCGCGGCGCAAGCTCATCGAGCATGCGGCCATAGTACATGCTGCGGCCGTCCGTCTGGCGGTAGAGCTGCAGCAGGGTGCGGCCGAGGGTGGACTTGCCGCAGCCGGACTCGCCGACCAGGCCGAAGGTCTCGCCCTCGTAGATATCCAGCGTGATGCCGTCGTTCGCCTTGACGAACAGCCCCTTCTTCTTCAGCGGGAAATACTGCTTGAGGTTGCTGATGCGAAGCAGCACCTTCTTGCCCTCATTCGGGTTCTTACTTGAGGTTTGCACGGCGCTCCTCCTTTCTGGGGTAGAAGCAGCGGACCTGCTGGTCCTCGCTCACGTTCACCAGCTCCGGCTCCTCCTCGAGGCAGCGCTTCTGGCAGTACTTGCAGCGCGGGG
>JAGBAV010000005.1 GCA_017938795.1 Clostridia bacterium | reverse complement strand
TCGCTGCCGTCAGAACGCCCAGCTGATGCGCATAGATGCCGCCGGCGATGCCCGCGAAGAACGCGGAGATCACGAACATGCGGATCTTGTAGTTGGAGACGTTCACGCCGCAGGCCTCGGCGGCGATGGCGTTCTCGCGGATGGCGATGGTCGCGCGGCCGTGACGGGAGCGCACGAGCATGTACAGCGCGCTGACGCAGATGACGGTGATGATGAAGGTGTCGGCGAAGCCCGCATAGGCGGGGATGCCGAAGAGGCCCTTGCCGCCGTCGGTCAGCGGGGCGAAGACGGTGTTGATCAGCACGCGGATGATCTCGCCGAAGCCGAGGGTGACGATGGCGAGGTAGTCGCCCTTCAGGCGCAGGGCCGGCACGCCGACGATGAACGCGAACAGCGCCGCCATCAGGCCGCCGCACAGCAGCGCGAAGGGGTAGAAGGCCGCGGTCTGCGGCAGGAACTTCGCGGTCAGCACGGCTGCGGTATACGCGCCGACGGACATGAAGCCCGCGTGGCCCAGCGGCAGCTCGCCCAGATAGCCGCAGGCGAGATTCAGGCTGGTGGCCATGATGATGGAATAGCCGATCTGCAGGAGCAGGTCGTTCATCGAGCGGGAGGTTTTGCTCACCGCCTGCAGAACGAAGAAGAGAATCACGATGCAGACGAGATTGACAAGGGAAGAAAGCCCTTTGCGCTTGACCATATGAACTTCCTCCTTTTACACTTTCTCGCGCACAGCCTTGCCGAGGATGCCGGCCGGGCGGACCAGCAGCACCACGATCAGCAGGCCGAAGACGACGGCGTCGACGTATTCAGATGCGAAGTAGTTGATGAACGTCTCCAGCACGCCGATGATGAAGCCGCCGAGCACCGCGCCGGGGATCGAGCCGATGCCGCCGCAGACCGCGGCGATGAACGCCTTGATGCCGGGCAGGGAGCCAAGCAGCGGCTTGACGAAGCCGACCTTCTGCGCGTAGAAGACCGCGCCGATGGCGGCAAGGGAGCAGCCGATGGCGAAGGTCAGGGAGATGGTGTTGTTGACGTTGATGCCCATCAGGCGGGCGGCGCCCATATCCTCGGACACGGCGCGCATGGCGCGGCCGGGCTTCGTCTTATTGACGAAGAGGGTCAGGGCGATCATCAGCAGCACGGACACGGCGCAGGTGATCAGCGGAAGCGACTTGACGGGCTTCTTGCCGATCTTGAAGAGCGTCTCGTTCATGATGACGGCCGGGAACTTGATCTGCTCGCTGCCGAAGACGAGCTGAGCGATGATCTGCAGCGCAAGGCTCACGCCGATGGCGGTGATCAGCGCGGAGATGCGCGGCGCCTCACGCAGCGGCTTGTAGGCGACGCGGTCGATCAATACGCCCAGCACGACGCAGAAGATGATCGCCGCGGCAACGGCAATGACCTTCGCCGCAAGGGACTGCGCGGCAAACACGGCCGTGAGCATATACAGCACGACGTAGGAGCCGACCATGAGGATATCGCCATGGGCGAAGTTAATGAGCTTCACGATGCCATAGACCATCGTGTAGCCAAGCGCGATGAGCGCGTAAACGCTGCCCAGCTGCAGGCCGTTGATAAGCGTGATGACAAATGTTGCTGGTTTCACGTGGTATACCGCCTTTCAAGTGGATAAAGCACCGGCACTGACGGGTGCTTTTTGCGGGAGATGCGTGCATCCCCCGGGAAAAACATCCATCCGTAAAAACTGCCAAAGGGCAAGGGAGGGTCGCTCCCTTGCCGCTTTGACAACATGATTGTTTGAATCGTGATCAGGACGGATCAACGACGGTCTTCAGGGTCTCGGCGCCCTCCTCGTTGAAGCCGATGACGAAGACGGACTTGATCGGGTCGTTGTGATCGTCGAAGGTCATGTGGCCGGTCGCGCCCTCGATGTCGGTGGCGTCCAGCGCAGCGATGATGGCGTCCTTATCGGTGGAGCCGGCCTTCTCGATCGCCTGAGCCATGATCATGGTGGCGTCGTAGCCCAGCGCGTTGAACAGGGCCGGGGCAGCGCCGGTCTTCGCGGTGAAGCCCTCGATGAACTTCACGGCGACGTCGCCGGTGGAGTCAAGGGAGAAAGCGGAGGTGTAGACGCAGTTGGCGAGCAGGTGCACATCCTCGCCGATCTGGCCGTCAACGCCGGAGAAGCCGTCCGGTCCGATGATCGGGGTCTCGTCCAGGCCGGCGTCGAACATCTGCGGCAGCATGATGGCGATCTCCTGCGCGTACTGAGCGGCGTAGATGGCGTCCGGCTCAGCGTCAGCGAGCTTGCTGATCTGGGCGGAGTAGTCAGCCTGACCGGCGGTGCCGACTTCGGTGGCGACGATCTCGAGGCCGAGCTCGCCAGCCTTCGCGACGAACGCGTCGTACAGGCCGAGGGTGTAGTCGTTGGAGTTGTCATAGATGATGGCGACAGACTTCGCGCCGAGGGACTCGACGGCGTACTGCGCAGCGATACCGGCCTGATACGGATCCAGGAAGCAGGCGCGGAAGAGGTTGTTGCCGGCGTTGGTCACTTCGTACGCAGAGGCGGACGGAGAGATGCACGGAATATTGTCCTTCGCAGCGACGTCATAGACGGCGATGGTCGGGGCGGTGGTGACCGGGCCGATGAAGGCGACGACCTTCTCGTCCATCAGCTGGTTGTACATGTTGATGGAGGTAGCCGGATCGTGCATGTCGTCACGCCAGATCAGCTCGACCTTCTTGCCGAGGACACCGCCGTTGGCGTTGATCTCTTCGATAGCGTAGTCCACGCCCGCCTGAACGTCGAGGCCGTACACGGCAGCGGGGCCGGTCAGCGGAGAGATGCCGCCGAGCTTGATGGTGTCCTCAGCGGAGGCGAGGCACGCGGTCATCATCAGCGCGAGAGCGAGAACAGCCACAAGAATCTTCTTCATAGGTTTATCCCCCTAATTCGCGCAGCCTGAAGGCTGCTGATTGTGTCATGTCAGATAACCGTACGTTTCTGACGATGATGGGAAACATTATACAACAAAACCACTGCCCTTACAAGGGATTTGCCATCACTAAGTTTCAAGTTTGTGATGAATGATTTTCATGTTACGAAGTCTTAGCGTCAAGAAAATTGCAAAACAGGCTGTACATCGGCCAAAGTGAGGTCTATAATGAAGGAAAATGCCGGTTCGGGCTGCTGGTGCCCGCCTTGCGCAGCGCATTCCCCGGCTGTGACGCTGTATACGGAGAGATGGATATGAACAAAAAGCACCTGATCCCATTGTTCGGCACGTTCCTGTGCTGGGGGAGCATGTATGTGGTCAGCAAGATCGCGCTGAGGACGGTGCCGCCGGTCACGCTGCTGGCCCTTCGCTATCTGGTTGCGATTCCCGCGCTGCTTGTGATCCTGCGCATCAGGGGCACGCTGCGGCGGATGGAGCGTGCGGACGTGATGACCGTCGCCGCCATCGGCCTGCTGGGGTATTTCCTCAGCTTCTGCCTGCAGATGCAGGGCATCGCCCGCCTCACCGGCGCGATCTCCTCGCTCCTTGGCGCGATGAATCCGATCTTCATCCCCATCCTCGCCGCGCTCTTCCTCGGGGAGAGGCTCACCGCGGCGAAGGTGGCCTGCGTCGCCGTCTCGATGACGGGCGTGGTGATCATCGTGGGCGTGGGCGGCACGGTCAACGCCGCCGGCGCGGCGCTGATGCTGACCAGCGTGCTGCTCTGGTCCGCCTCCTCGGTCATCATCAGGCGCATCAGCGGGAAGTACGACCCGATGCAGGTGGCGATGCTGGGCATGGTCTTCGCCCTGCCCTTCACGGGCGCCTGGGCGGCGATTGAGCTGCGCAGCGCGGCCTTCTCCCTGCCGGCGGAGAGCCTGTTTGCCGTGCTGTTCATGGGCCTTGTGGGCACGGCTGCGGCGCATACCTTCTGGAATACGAGCCTGAGCCTGATGGATGCGAGCTTCTGCTCGATGTTCTATCCGATGCAGCCGCTGGTCTCCTCCATCCTCGGCGTACTCATCCTCGGGGAGACGATCACGCCCAGCTTTCTCCTTGGCGCGGCGGTCATCTGCACGGGCATTGTCGCCGCCGTGCTCAGCGGGAAAAAGAAATAAGAAGAAACAGAAGAGATCAAAGGAGCCCGGACGCAGCGTCCGGGCTCCTTTTGGGCTTTGGTTGATCGGGATTCACATCGTCGACTGCGTGAGCGTGATCAGCGAGACGGACGGCGGATTGAACAGCCGGAAGAAGAACGGCGGATAGCGCTCGTCCTGCTTGCCAAGGCCGGGGCTGATGTATACGCGGGGCGTCGTGTCCTGCAGCAGCCCGCTGCCGGCGGCCTTGCCGGGGAGCAGCCCCCAGCGCGGCAGCGTCTGGGAGGGGATGAACAGCGCGCCGGCGAGCGGCAGGCGGATCAGGCCGCCGAGCGTATGCCCGCAGAGCACCAGATCGACCGCGCCGGCATAGGTCTTCAGGTCGTCGTCGGTGGGCGGGGCGTGGGTGACGGAGATGACGATATCCTCTTCCTTCGTCGCCCTGCGCGCGGCGCGGATATCCTCCAGCTGCTTGAGGGCGTGCGCGGCGAGCTCGATGGCGTTCTCGTCGCCGGAGGCTGCGGCGGAGAGGTAGCGCGCCTCGTACTGCCCCTGCATGGTGTCCACATCCAGATGCAGCAGCGAGCCCGGCGTTAGCCAGAGCGTCTGCCCCTCGCGCTCGATGGGGACGGGGGCCGTCAGGTGCTGCGCGCCCCGCTGCTGCGCGCCCAGCACCCATGGGGCGAACGGGCTGCCGGAGGGGGCGTAGGTCATGGACAGCGGGACGGGGTCGGTATCCCCCGCGATGAAATAGACGGGCGTCTGCGGCGCGAGCTCGCGCAGGACGCTCAGCAGCGAATAGAACGGGACGGCGTTGCCCAGCGGGGAGATCATGTCGCCCGTGAGCAGGACGGCGTCGTAGGCCTCGTCCGCCAGCGCCATGCGCAGCAGACCCTGATTCCCGCCGTAGAGCGCGCCCTTCAGGTCGGAGATCTGCAGGAAGGTGTATCCCTCAAACGACGGCGCGAGCCCCTTGACCGGCACGCTCACCCGGCGCACGAAGACGAACTGATTGACCGCCGTATTGACGACCAGCGTGAGCGCCAGCGCGGCGAGCAGCGCCAGCAGGATGCGCCGCAGCGGGCGGGGGCGCTTTTTCTCCTCGAAGAAGGAAGCGTCCGGCGATGCGGCGCGGAATCCGCCCGTCCGGCTGGAAGAGAAGGCGTCGTAGCTGCTGCGGCTCTTGCTCGGTCGTCTGTTCATGCGGATCTCCCCGTTCCCCGAAAAAGATGATTTCAAAATTATATCCTATCCGGAGGTCACGCCGCAACAGCAGAACTGTCTGATTTGGATAGGTTGAAAAAAAAGAATGGATGAGGGTGCGGCGCGGCTTTCCCGCGGGGGAAAACTGTGATACAATACCCGGAAAGCATTGAATGGAAGCGGGGGCCCCTGTATGGCAAAGGCGAAGGAGAAGGAACGGACGATCTACCTGTGCAGCGCATGCGGCTATGAGACGCCCAAGTGGATGGGCAAATGCCCGGGCTGCGGGGAGTGGAACACGCTGGAGGAGCAGGCGCCGCAGGCGCAGCCCGCTGCGAAGGCGCCCAAGCAGCGGCCCGGCACGGGCGCGGCGGCGCTGCGCCTTGACGAGATCGGCGAGGAGAATGCGCCCCGCACGACGACCGGCATCGCGGAGCTTGACCGCGTGCTCGGCGGCGGCGTGGTGGAGGGGTCGCTCATGCTCGTGGGCGGCGACCCGGGCGTGGGCAAGTCCACGCTGCTGCTGCAGGCGTCGGAGCATCTGGCGGCGATGGGCAATCGCGTGCTCTATGTCTCCGGCGAGGAATCGGCGCGCCAGATCAAGATGCGCGCGCGCCGCCTTGGCGTGACCAGCCCGAATCTGCTCATCCTCAGCGAGAACGCCATGGACGAGGCGGAGCGCCGCTGGGAGGAGCTCCATCCCGACTATATGATCATCGACTCCATCCAGACGATGTATCGCCCGGATATGGCCAGCGCGCCGGGCTCCGTCTCGCAGGTGCGCGAATGCGCGAGCATCCTGATGCGCATGGCGAAGACGACGGGCTGCGCGGTCTTCCTCGTCGGACATGTGACCAAGGAGGGCGCGATCGCCGGCCCGCGCGTGCTGGAGCATATGGTCGACGTCGTGCTGTATTTTGAGGGCGACCGGCAGCATCAGTACCGCATCCTGCGCGCGGTGAAGAACCGTTTCGGCTCGGTCAACGAGCTGGGCATCTTCGAGATGCATGAGAACGGCATGACCCCGGTGGAGAATCCGTCGGAGATGCTGCTCTCCGAGCGGGCGAAGAATGTGCCCGGCAGCTGCGTGCTGCCCGCCATCGAGGGCTCGCGCCCGATGCTCGTGGATGTGCAGGCGCTGACGCTGCAGACGGCCTACGGCTCCCCGCGCCGGACGACGAATGGCTTTGACGCGGGCCGCCTTGCGCTGCTGCTCGCCGTGCTGGAGAAGCGCGCCGGCTGCGCGCTCCTCGGGCAGGACGTCTATATCAACGTCGCCGGCGGCCTTGACCTGAGCGAGCCTGCGGCGGATCTGGCGCTCTGCGCGGCGGTCGCCTCCAGCGTGAGGGAGACCTGCGTCCCGGCGGACTGGGCCGTCATGGGCGAGGTAGGTCTGGCCGGCGAGATCCGCGCGATCTCCCAGATCGAGCGCCGCCTCGCCGAGTGCGCGCGCCTTGGCTTCACCACCTGCGTCATCCCGCGCGCGAATCTGCGCGGCCTGCGCACGCCGGAGGGCATGCGCATCTACGGCGTGGAGACCGTCGCCGAGGCGCTGGCGATCCTCATCGGCTGACGCCCGGAGCATCCGCGGCCAATCAAGATAATAAATAAGAAGAGACTGCCTTCTGGCAGTCTCTGTCTGTTATAGGGGTGATCGGGGTTATGGCCGGATGAAGGCTCTGTCCCTGTCGGGGATCCCCGCTTCGTCGGGGATAAAGCGCTCCACCGTCATGCTCAGGCTGTACTTTTCGCGCAGCGCGGCGATCTGCGCCATCATCGGCGAGGCGTGATGGCGGTCAAGCGCCTGCTGGCTCGCCCAGCTGTCCATCAGCAGGACGGCCTCGTCGTCGTCCATCGGGAGGTAATAGGCGTAGGCGAGGCAGCCCTCCTGCGCGCGGATGGCGCTGACGACGCCGGCGGACGTCATCTCCTGCGCAAACAGCCGGGCGGCGCCGCTCTGACCGCGGTATGTGATGTGGATGGTGATCGGCATGAGGGAGCCTCCTTGCGGTGTCCGTCAGTCGCTGATGGGGATGATCAGCTCGCAGTAGTGATGCTTGCGCCCGTCCTGCCCGACGTACCACGCATAGTCCCGCGTGTAGGCGTCGCAGACAGGCGTAAGGGACCGCTCCTGCAGGAATGCGCGCGCAGCCAGCGCGGCGGGATGGATGCTGCGACGCTCGGGCGGGGAGAGCTCATAGACGACGCGCACCGTGCGCGGGCCGGCGCACATGCGCATCAGGGAGAAGTCGGCGTGGATGGCCGTCAGGCACTCCGCCGGAGCGCACAGGCCGGCGCGGAACGGCACGTCCTGCCCCAGAAAGATCGCCTTGGGCACGACGGTGCAGTAGCTCGTCAGCGGCAGCGCGCTGATGAGGCTGCGCAGCAGCGGCGAGGAGGGCACATGCTCCCACATCACATGGTAGGAGTCATAGTCCACGATATATGCCGCGCTCCCCGCGCACAGCCGGGGCTGCAGGTCCAGCGCCGCGCTGTCCCGCAGCATCGCCGCGCCCGTGATCAGCCTGTTGTAGATGGCGCTTGCCTGCGTGATCTGCTCACGCATCTGCTCGCGCTTCTCGTCCATCATCGCCGTCAGATCGCTGAGCGTGCAGCCCGTCAGGACGGAGCGGATCTCCTCCAGCGAGAAGCCCTGCCGCTGCAGGCTCTTGATAATTCCCAGACGCTTGACGTCCTCCAGCGAGTATTTTCTAAAGCCGCTTGAAGCTGCGCGGGACGGCGTGAGCAGCCCCTTTTCTTCATAATAGCGCAAAGCCTCCGGCGTCAGGCCGTATGCATCGGATAAAGCGCTGATCGATATCTTCATACGGGGGTCCTCCGTCGCTGTGCGAGTTTGATAAAAATCTGTCCGGATATGAAAAAACACGCTTGATTCTCAAGCCGCTTGAGATGATACAATGGACAAGGAATACGACCGGCGGAAACGTTATATTGTTACATATAGTGTAAGGGAATGAAGCACAAAAATCAATCCCCATTTTCTGCCGGCATGCACAGCCTGCGCATACGCAGGCGCGGACAAACAGGAAGGAGAACCACCATGAAGAAGAGCATTCTTGCGCTGCTGCTGGTCGTCCTGCTGCTGGCTTCCTCCAGCGCGATGGCGATGACCGCCGGCACCTATGAAGCCGAGGCCCCGGGCGTGTTCGGCGAGGCCGTGAAGGTCGCCGTCACCGTCTCCGAGACCGCGATTGAGAGCGTCGAGGTCGTTGCGCACAACGAGACCGCCGGCATCTCCGACCCGGCGATCGCGAAGATCCCGGCTGCGATCGTGGAGAAGCAGACCCTCGCCGTTGACGCTGTCGCCGGCGCGACCATGACCTCCAAGGCCATCCTCGCCGCTGCCGAGGCCGCGCTGACCGAGGCCGGCGCCGACATCGAGGCGCTGAAGACTGCCGTCGCCGAGGAGGCCGTTGAGGGCCAGACCATCGAGATGACCACCGACGTCGTCGTTCTGGGCGCGGGCGGCTCCGGCGTTTCCGCCGCTGTCGAGGCCTATGACAAGGGCGCGAAGGTCGTCCTGCTGGAGAAGCTCTCCGCCATCGGCGGCACCACCGCGACCAGCCAGGGCATGGTCGGCGCGAACGAGTCCAAGTACACCAAGGAGAAGGACGTCCATCACACCTTCGAGGAGATGTACGCCAACCTGATGAACAACGCCTCCTACCGCCTTGATCCGGCGCTGACCACCATCACCCTCGAGAAGTCCGGCGAGACCATCGACTGGATGAACGAGCGTCTTGGCATGGTGTTCTATGACGTTATCGTCGGCTACGGCCCGCTGCAGATGATGCACCTCGTCGAGGGCGCCGGCCCGGCGATGAAGACCGCCATGGAAGCCACCCTCGCGGGCACCGAGATCGAGCTCATGCTCGAGACCAGGGCCACCGAGATCCTCATGAACGAAGACGGCTCCGTCAAGGGCGTGAAGGCGACCCGCGGCGCGGACACCATCATCGTCTATGCTGACTCCGTCGTCGTCGCCACCGGCGGCTACGCCTACAACCCCGAGCTCACCGCCCGTCTGGATCCGGAGAAGGCCGGCACCTGGGGCATCGGCTTCCCGGGCTCTACCGGCGACGGCATCATCATGGCCTCCAACGTCGGCGCGGCCCTGACCCACACCGGCGACATGATGTGCGTGCTCAAGGACTATGAGATTATGTCCGAGCACAACGGCACCTCCGCCACCGCGAACGTCTCCTCCTTCATCAGCCGCGACAACACCGTCCTGCTCGGCCAGAACGGCAAGCGCTTCGTGGACGAGAAGGACATCGGCTACATGACCCAGAAGCTCAACAGCCCGGTGTTCGATCAGATGCACAAGGACGGCGTGGGCTACGTCTGGGCGATCTCTGACAAGGCTTCCCTCGAGGCGAAGGGCGTTGTCCGCGGCCTCGGCATGGAGTTCATCACCGCCGATACCTTCGAGGATCTGGCTGCGAAGATGGAGCTCCCGGTGGAGGCTGTCGTCGAGTCCCTGACCAACTACAACAGCTACGTCGAGACCGGCCATGATCCGGAGTTCGGCCGTCTGCTGCTGGCGAAGCTCGAGGCTCCGTACTGCGCCGTGAAGGTCGTGCCGTGCGAGATCATCACCTACGGCGGCATCGCCCGCAACGAGGCCGCTGAGGTCATCCGTGCCGACGGCACCGTGATCCCGGGCCTGTACACCGCCGGCGAGGCCAGCGCGAACAGCGCCTACATGGGCTTCACCATCACCAACGCCTTTGCCTGGGGCCGCATCGCTGGCGACAGCGCCGCCGCCTACGCTCTGGCGAAGTAATCTCCCGCATCACAAAAGGACGCTCTCTTTCGAGGGCGTCCTTTTCTTTATGGGGAGTGATGCAGGTATTCTCTGCAGGATGCGATCTGCATGCGGCGCGTTTCGTCAGGCCGCGCTCTTCTTCCTTGGGTGAAATGGGGAGGGGTCATCTCCTTTTGCGATGACGGATCACAAGGACAATCCCGATGACCGCGGCGATGACGCCGATCAATCCGAATACGCCCGGCCAGTTGATTCTGGAGGTCACAAACACGGCGGTCGGGCCGTCCGCGCCGCCGATGATGCCGATGGCCGCGGACCCGCTGCTGCAGCCGCCCAGACACAGGGAGAGTATGATGGAGAATACGGCTATCGTCAGCGTTTTCATAGGGTGATACTCCTTGTCAGATCGGGTTTGATTTCATGTGTGCGGCGCTTCCGGAGGGGAGACTTTTATGCGAAGCGCCGCTGTCCGAAGGGTTCGGATTGATTCCATTGATGCGGTGCTATCCAAAGGGCTCCCTTGTGTAAAGGAAGCTGACTGAGGGATTGTTATCGCTTTACAAGCACGACCAATTGCTTATTGTGTTTTGTCTGCATGGCGAACCGGAATGGGTCACGACGCCCGGCGGCAAACAGCGAATAAGCCTTGGCTCCCCCTCCGGGGGAGCTGTCACCGGAGGTGACTGAGAGGGTGATGAGGTCGTTTGGCAGGGTACGCCGAAGCAGGCGGGCGTGCAGTTTTATCTTCTGGACAAATCGAAATTTATCGAATTCTGAGTTTTTGGAAGAGCTCTTCTACATCGTAGTTCGCGCCATCGAATGCAGGCCAAGCATCAATGTTGTCGCCCCTTTTCCTCGGGATGATATGGATATGGAAATGTGGCACAGACTGGCCTGCACTTTCGTCACTTGCATTCAGCAGATTCACTCCATCATATCCACAAGCATCAATGCAGTGATTAGAAACCTTTTTCACCGTCGCCATCAAGTGGCTCAGGGTTTCAACATCACAATCGAGGATGCATTTTACATGCTTCTTGGGGATCGCAACCATATGGCCATCTACATCTTTGGCGATATCCATGAAGACCAATGTATGCTCATCCTCATACACCCTTAAACCATGGATATCTCCGCTTACTATTTTGCAGAATACACAATCCATTTTAACTTACCTCCATGCGTCATCGTTCGTCAAATTGGAATCTGTCTAACGCTATTAATCAGGATTAGATTTCTCAACAGTTGTTTGTATAGCAAACTGTTCTGTCTCAGAATTAATCTGTTTCTCATGATCCCCATTAGAGAAATGAGCAGCATTTTCAATGATGTGTAATGGATGTCCTGTTGTTTCTGCCCATGCAATGCAGTATTGTTTTACGTTTCCAGTTTTGTCTTTGTCTCCAAGAAGAATCGGGATTTGCTTATTTCTTTATCTGTTTGGATAAATGAAGCTCGCCGTCAGCGGAATACCCGAGCTTGGCATACAGCGATTGGGAGATTACATTCTCTGTTTCCGTGAGAAGCTCGTATTTGTGCAGAGGATAATTTCTGCTGCAATAATCCTCTGCAAAAGAAATCATCTGACCTGCAATACCTCTTTCCCTGTATTCAGGGCGAACATACACTTCTGTGATTTCAGCCGAGTATTTATCGTAACAGAATGACCTTTTCAACTGAACACAAACGAAGCCGGTCAATATGCCGTGTTCGTCATCAACAATAACGATTTCCTGTTGATTGTACAGCAGGGAATTGCGAATGCTGTCAAGGGTTGTCCCGCCTGCGCCGTTGAACTCGTCATTCAGAACACTCAGCTGCCCGGCATCGTTTGCAGTTGCTTTTCTTACCATGATTACATCTCCAGATTCAGCTTCCCCGCCCGTCTGTCATACCCATCCGGACGCGGAGCAGACCGCCTGTTTACTGCCGCTCTGTGAGCAGCGCATGTGCCTGCCGGAGGATCCGACGGCAGCCCTCGTGGGGAAACAGCGCCAGCGCCTGCGCATAGGGGAGCAGCAGAAGCCGCCGGATCTCGCCCTCGGCGGCGGTTGGGGTTTCGCTGCCGAACTGCGCGAGGAAGTAGGTGACGCGCTTGCTGGTTCCGGGCCTTTCGGCCAGAGAATACTCGTCCCGCAGGACGAAGCCGCCGATCAGCTCCGGGCGCAGGCCGGTCTCCTCGAAAATCTCC
The DNA here is from genome assembly GCA_017938795.1 of Clostridia bacterium. GTDB lineage: Bacteria > Bacillota > Clostridia > Christensenellales > Aristaeellaceae > Ventricola. The sequence goes on along the minus strand of JAGBAV010000005.1, from coordinate 21,873 downwards.
CGGCGGGCGGTCTCCTCCTCGGTCTCCCCGGGCTCCATGTGCCCCTTGGGGAAGCTGTATGCGCCCGACTGCTCCTGCGCGATCAGGTAGAGGATCTGCCCGCCGCGCCTTGTGAAGACGACCGCCCCGCAGGAATACTCCCATTCCATCTGCCTGCCCTCCTTCCTGCGGCGCTCAGTATGTCAGCGCGGCGTACTGCGCGCCGGTGATGCGGCAGAGCTCGTCCGGGGCGAGCTCCGCCTGCGCGCCGATCCGCCCGGCGCTGACGCAGATCGTGTCAAAGAGCTGCGCCGTCTCGTCGATATAGGTCGGGAAGGCCTTCTTCATCCCCACGGGGCTGCAGCCGCCGTGGATATAGCCCGTGGTGGGCAGCAGCAGCTTCTGCGGGATCATCTCGATGGCCTTCTCCCCGCAGGCTGCTGCGGCGAGCTTGAGGTCGAGCGTCGCCGGGGCGGGGATGACGAAGACATAGAAGGCGCGGCTCTTCCCCTGCGTGACCAGCGTCTTGAAGACGGCCTGCGGATCCTGCCCCAGCTGCGAGGCGACGGACACGGCGTCGATCCCGCGCTCCGGGTCATACAGGTGGACTTCGTGCGCAACGCCCTCCCGCTCAAGGATGCGCATGGCGTTTGTTTTGGCTTGTGCGGCCATAGGAATCCCTCCCCGCGATGTGATGCCCTCTATTGTAGCACGCCCCGGCGCGGATGGCAAATTGCAATTGAAGAAAACTGCCGTTCATGGTATACTGATATCAGCAAAAATCTGCATGGCGTCTGGACGAAATGAGGCGCGGCGGCTCCAAAAAACCATATCAGAAAGAAGGCTGCACATGATTCATCACAACCCGCTGATCGGCACCAAGCCCGGCAAGAAGTTCATCACCATGGGCGAGATCATGCTCCGTCTCTCCCCGCCTAATTATGAGAAGATCCGCATGGCCTCCAGCTTTGAGGCGAGCTACGGCGGCAGCGAGGCAAACATCGCCCTCGCGCTGGCGAATCTGGGCGTGGACTGCACGTTCTTCTCCGTCGTGCCCAACAACAGCCTTGGCAAGAGCGCGGTGCGCATGCTCCGCTCCAATGACGTGCACTGCACGCCGATGATCCTCTCCTCTCCGGAGGAGACGCCCTCCTGCCGTCTGGGCACCTATTATCTGGAGACCGGCTACGGTATCCGCCCCAGCAAGGTCATCTACGACCGCAAGCACAGCGCCCTCTCCGAGTATGACTTCTCGAACTACGACCTGCACGCCCTGCTGGAGGGGTATGACTGGCTGCATCTGTCCGGCATCACCCCGGCCATCGGCGGCAACTGCCCCGAGCTGATCATGAACATGATCAAGACGGCGAAGGAGCTGGGCCTGACGGTCAGCTTTGACGGCAACTCCCGCTCCAAGCTCTGGACATGGGAGCAGGCGCGCGACTACTGCACGCAGGTGCTGCCGTATGTGGACGTGCTGCTGGGCATCGAGCCGTACCACCTGTGGAAGGACGAGGAGGATCACAGCAAGGGCGACTGGAAGGACGGCGTGCCGCTGCAGCCCAGCTATGAGCAGCAGGATGAGATCTTCCAGAAGTTCGTGGAGCGCTATCCGAATATCAAGTGCATCGCGCGCCATGTGCGCTACGCGCATTCCGGCAGCGAGAACAGCCTCAAGGCCTTCATGTGGTATCAGGGTCATACCTTCGAGAGCAAGCTCTTCACCTTCAATATCCTCGACCGCGTCGGCGGCGGCGACGCCTTCGCCAGCGGCCTGATCTACGCGATGATGCATGACTACAAGCCGATGGACATGGTCAACTTCGCCGTGGCCTCCAGCGTGATCAAGCACACCATCCATGGCGATGCGAACATCACCGACGACGTCAGCAGCATCCGAAACCTGATGAACATGAACTATGACATCAAGCGCTGATCGGACAGAACAAAAGCGAATACAAAGCGCCGGGCTGCGCATGCAGCCCGGCGTTTATGCTGTGTGTATGAGGGGCGCTGTCGTCAGGAGCCCTTTGCGCCGGCCTTGACGGCGTCCATCTCCGCGATGAGCTCATGCAGGGGACGGTACTCGCCGCCCCACCATTCGAATACATGCATGCCTTCGTCCTCGAGGACGGACTCGACGATCCGCATGCGCAGGCCGAGCTGCGCAAGCAGCCCCTCCCTGTTAAGCGGGGTATAGTCAAAGGGGAGCAGCTGACAGAACGCGCGATATGAGACGCCGCAGACCACCGTGCCGACCCCGAGCGAGGCAATGGCCGCGAGGCAGCGCTCGCAGGGCGCGCAGCTCGTATACAGGACGGACTCGCGCAGAACCTGATCGGAATACTTGTTCGCGCACTGATGCACGAGATTAAACTCCGCATGCCCGAAGATCCCGCGCTCATAGTCGGCGGTGTTCTCCGCCTCCTCAAGGATCACGCCGTCATGGACGAGGATCGCGCCGAAGGTATCATAGCCCTTTCTGCCGGCCTGAACGGCGAGCTCGTAGCATCTGCGGATGTATCGTTCCATCGTGCTGTCCCCTTCTGTTTGCATGCTTCTCAGTATGCGATCACGACGCCGCCGTCATAGGCATACATCGAGGAAAGGCCGGAGGTCGGGGTCATGATGATCTCGCCGATGGCGGGGCACTTTGCGCGGATCATGTCGCGCACCAGCGCGGCGCGCTCCGGGCAGTTGCAGTAGGAGAGGACGAGGCGGCGGGAGCCGGGCTCGCTGCCCTCGGTGTGCTTGCGGCAGACGTCGACCATGCTGCTGAGCGCGGCCTTGATGCCGCGCGCCTTGCCCAGCTGCTTGATGCGGCCGTGGCCGTCGTCGCTCATCACGAGACGGATGGAGAGCAGGCCGGCGACCGTGGCGACCGCCTTGCTCACGCGGCCGTTCTTGACCAGGTTGTCAAGGGAATCCAGCACGAAGATGGTGTTCATCGTGCGCATCTTCTCCGTCACCAGCTCCACGATCTCCTCAAAGCTGCGGCCCGCGTCGATCAGGTCGCGGATCATCAGCGCGAGGAAGGTTTCGCCTGCGCTGGCGCTCTCGCTGTCCACGATGTGGATGCGCCTGCCGGGCTTGGTCTCCTGCGCCAGCTGCGCGCCGAGGGCGGCGGCGTTGTAGGAGCCGGAGAGGTTGCTGGAGAGGGTGACGATGAAGCAGTCGCCCTCCTGCGCGTTGATCAGCTGCTCATACTGATCGGGCGAGGGGCAGGCGGAGCGGCCGGGCTCGCTGCTGGCCTTCATCGCGTCGATGAACGCGGGGATGTCGATGCTGCCGTCGTCGATATAGTCCTTGCCGCTGATGGTGATGGTCAGCGGGGCGGTAAGCGCGCCGGTGCGCTCGCGCAGCTCGGGGGAGAGATCGCAGCAGCTGTCTGCAAGAATAAACATGAATATGACCTCCGTGGCGCTCCGCTGAGGGGCGTTGATATAACTCTATTATATGATTGACACATTGCGGTGTCAATTATGAATTGCAGCGGACTGCGCTTGACAGGCGCAGCGCAGTCCCCTACAATGAAAGAACCAAGCATACATGGAGGGGAAAGACATGAAGCAGCAGTATCCCGTGACGGTCGCGATATGCGGCCTTGGCAGCCGGGGCAAGGACACCTACGCGAAGATGGCGCAGATCCTGCCGGAGAAGATGCGCATCGCCGCCGTCGCCGAGCCGGATGAGGAGAAGCGCTGTGCCGTGCGCGATCTGTACGGCGTGCCGGAGGATATGTGCTTCCATACCGGGGAGGAGATGTTCGCCCGGGAGCGCCTTGCGGACGTCGCCTTCATCTGCACGCAGGACAGGCAGCATGTGGGGCATGCCGTCGCGGCGCTGCGCGCGGGCTATCATCTGCTGCTGGAGAAGCCCATCGCCGTCGCCATGGAGGATGTGCGCCTGATCGAGCGGACCGCGCAGGAGATGGGGCGCAGCGTGGTCGTCTGCCATGTGCTGCGCTATGCGCCGTTCTTTGAGGTGATCCGCGCGGCGATTGAGCGCGGCGAGGTGGGCGAGGTCGCCTGCATTCAGGCGCTGGAGCATGTGGGCTACTGGCATCAGGCGCACAGCTTCGTGCGCGGGAACTGGCGCAGGGAGGATGAGTCCGCGTTCATGCTGCTGGCGAAGTGCTGCCATGATCTGGATTATCTCGTCTGGCTCAGCGGTCAGCGCTGCGCGAGGGTCTCCTCCTTCGGCAGCCTGCGGCATTTCAGGCCGGAGCATGCGCCCGAGGGCGCGGCGGCGCGCTGCACGGCGGGCTGCGCGGCGAAGGACAGCTGCCCCTACGACGCGGAGAAGATCTATCTGACGAATGAAAAGACGGGCGTGCTCGCCGGCAATACCGGCTGGCCCTGCAACATCCTCTCCCAGAACCCGACGGAGGCAACGATCCGCGAGGCGATTGAGCATGGCCCGTACGGGCGCTGCGTCTATGCCTGCGACAATGACGTCGTGGACAGCCAGATCGTCAATATGGAGATGGAGGACGGCACGCTCTGCCAGCTGATGATGACGGCGTTCTCCGCGCACGGCGGGCGGACGATCCGCGTGATGAGCACGCGCGGCTCCATCGAGGCGGATATGAACGAGAACATCGTGCGCATCATGCCCTTCGGCGGGGAGGCGCAGGTTATCGACGTGGCGAAGCTGGGCAGGGATCTGGCGGGGCATGGCGGCGGAGACGGCAGGCTGGTGGAGGAGCTGCTCACCATGCACGGGGATACGGGCAGGCCGACGGCGCGCATGACCACGCTGCAGTCCTCCGCGGAGAGCCACTATATCGCCTTCGCGGCGGAGCAGTCGCGCAGGAATGGCGGCGCGGCGGTGGAGATGCGCAGCGTGCGCGAATAAAGCGGCGGACAAAAAACAGGCTGCAGAGGCGGGATGCTTCTGCAGCCTGTTTTGATTGGATCAATCGAGCGAGCGAAGGAAGTCTTCGTAGCAGATCTCTTCCGCTTCGTCGTCGGTGAGCCTGCGCGCAAACGGCGCGCGCTCGCCCTGTGCGCCGGGGCCTGTGCTGCCGTATTCGGCGTAGAGGATGATGCTGTGCGCATGCGGCTTGTCCCAGTCATGGAAGCCCTCGGGGCGGATATGCGCGCCGAGCTCGCAGTGCAGCAGCACGGTCTTGGCATACTCCCGCCATGGCCTGCCCAGATAGATGCTGCCGTCCGGGCAGCCCACCGCGGCAAAGCGGCAGCGGTCAAAGACATAGCCGTATGCCTGCCCCTCCGGCGTGGAGGCGGCGGTGACGTAGGCCGTCATCGGCTGCGTCCTGTCGCCGCGCCCGTCGACGGAGACGATGTCGCAGCGGTCAAACCACGCGGCGGCGCTGCCGAAGATGAAGTCGACGTCGCCCTCGATGCGGCAGCGGCGGTAGGTCTGGCGCTGCGGGATGCGCGGGGCGAACTGCTTGGGCCCGATGAAGCCGTTCTTCTGCATCTCCTTCGGGGGCAGCGGCGCGGTGAAGAGCGTATCCTGATGGCCGAGCAGCACGCAGTCCTCGCAGAGGAAGTGGTCGCCGTCGGCATACAGGGCGATGGCCTGCCCGGCGGCCTCGCGCGGGGCGGCGTCGTTGCGGATGGTCAGGCGGCGCAGCGTGATATGCGCGCCGTCCGTGCGCAGGGTGGCCGTGCGGAAGGTGCCGCGGCGCATTCCGTCCTCAAGGAGGGCGAACGCCGCGTCATCCCATGCGATGACGGTATGCTGCGCATCCTCGCCCTCCATGGTCGTATGGCTGCGGGAAAGGACGATCTTCTCCCTGTATACGCCGGGGGCGATCAGGATGCGGGCGGGCGTGCCGTCGTCCGGCGGGAGATGGGCGATCGCCTCGCTGATCGCGGTATATGCGCCGGGGCCGACGCGCAGGGTGATGGGTTCGCTCATGGTATCGCCTCACTCTCTCAGTCGATGTCGTCAAGGGGACGGAGGATCTCGGTCTGATAATACACGCCGTCGCGCCAGAAGGTCAGCTCCGCGCTCTCGCCGGGGGCGATGGAGGCGCGCGCCTTGCGCAGCGTCGCGTCGCCGAGGATGGTGATATCGCCGATGCCGACGATCACGTCGCCCTCCTCAAGGCCTGCGTCCTGCGCGGGGGAATTGCCGTAGACGGTCTTGAGCCATGCGCCCTGCGGCAGGCTGTAATGCTTCTGATAGACGGGCAGCACATAGCGGGAGATGATGCCCATCTGCCACTTCGCGGCCTCCTCGCGCTCCTCGGCGGTCACCTCGATGGGCAGGGTGCGCATGTGGCTCTCGCCCGCGCCCGCGCCCGCCTCGATGAAGATCATCTGGTCGTCGTCGATGTAGGTGTTCACGCCGCCGCTGCGGTATTTCGTCACGGCGAGCTGCGCACCGGTGAAGTAGACCTTGCGGCTGACCTCGAAGTGATGCGGCCAGAGGCCCAGATCCTCCTGCAGGTCGTTAGTGGCGAAGTCGGAGTAGGTGTCGCCCACGCCGATGGAGATATCGTCAAGGGCATACTCGCGCTCGATCTCCTCGGCGAAGGTCTCCGCCATATAGGCGGCGTCGCCGTTCGTCCAGTAGGGGATGATCTTCAGCGCGAAGCCGGTCAGCCTGCCGGAGGTCCTGTTCTCCAGCGAGAGCTGGAGGCTGCCGCTGAAGCGGTAGCTCGTCACTTCGACGTTCTGGATGAAGAGATCGCCGTCGCGCTTGTTGTCCAGATACAGCAGCTCGTTCGGGCTGCCGGGCTTCTTCGGGGTGCGCGGGTCAAAGAGCATGGCCTGCGTCTGCGGGTCGGCCTCGCCGGTGACGGGCAGGCCGCAGTCCTCCTGAAAATCGCGGATGACGTCCGCGGTAGAGCCGGTGTAATAGGTGCTCTCGTTGGGCTTGACGTAGTAGCCCATCTCGTAGAGCTGCCTGCGCAGGGCGCGCACGTCCTCGGAATTGTCGCCCTCCCGCAGCGTCGTGTAGGCGGCGAGCTCCTCCTCGGTATAGAAGAAGGGCTTGATCTTGTTGATGTCGCCCAGCGGGTCGCAGGAGAGCACGGGGTATTTCTCCCGCACGGCCTCCTCGCTGACGACGGTGATCTCCGGCGGGAGGATGTGGCGCACGAACTCGCCGAGCATGTAGCCCTCCTGCCCGTCCTCCGTTTCAATATGATACCACAGCTCGCCGTCGTCCTCGATCTCGCCCGTCAGCGTCAGCTTCACGCCGGTGGATACCTCGCCAAGGCGCAGCCCGTTCGGCTCGCGGCGCAGGTTGACATTGTCCCGTGTGCGGGCGAGGATGACCTCGTCATAGACGAGCTCGCCGGGCAGCGTGCCGGGGATGGGCGTGGGGGTCGGGGTCGGTGTGGGGGACGGCGTGGGCGTCGGCTCCGGCGTGGGCGTGGGCACGGGGGACGGCGTGGGCGTCGGGGAGGGAGTCGGCGTGGGGGTCGGGGTCGGCGTCGGTGTGGGCGTGGGCGTCGGCGTGGGGATGGGCTCCAGCAGCTCAAAGAGCATATAGCCCTCGCGCCCGCTCTTGCGCACGCGCACGCGCGCCCATGTCTCGCCGTTCTCCTCGCTGGTGGAGAGCACCTCGATCTTCGAGCCCTTCTTCACGCGCTCGAGCAGGTCGCTCTTCACGGCCGGCAGGCGGCGCAGGTTCGCTTCCTTCGCGGTCTGCAGCATGTCCCCGGCCTCGGCGCCGGCGGCTGCGGCCTCGTCGAGGGCGGCCTGAATGGCAGCCTCCAGATCGGGGCTGAAGGCCGGGGCCTCCGCATGGGCTGCGGGGGAGAGCATCAGGGCTGCGGCCAGCATGAGCGCTGTCTTATGATGTTTCTTCATATATATGGTGGCAATTCCTTTCACTGCTGCTTTGGCGGGGCGGTATACCCCGCCGTGATGCATCCATTATACCACAGAATGGCGCAAAGCGGCAGGGGGCAGATCGCGCAATATGAGACTTTGAGCCGGGGGCGTTTGCCCGTGCCGCCTGCGGGAGGGGAAATCCAAAGGCACTTGAGGTTTATTTTGTCAAGGATATCCGTTCCGCGCGAACAAAACGGCGGACGGGAACCCCGGAACATGCAGGCGGCGACTGGATTTTGCGCAAATCCGGCGCTGCACAGCGAAAATGCATGCGGAAATGGAATTGACAGGAAACTGACAAACAGCCTTGCGCCTCAAGCCCCTTGAGGCGGTATAATGATGGATAGAAGTCCGGCATCAATGCGCTGCGTCGGGCGGCGCGCGGACGAGGAAACAAAGGAGGAATTCATTATGATCAGACGCATGATCGCGATGCTGCTCTGCGCCAGCCTGCTGCTGTGCGGCATGAGCATGCCCGCCGCCGCTGAGGCTGCGGATGCCGACGTCATCATCATCGGCGCCGGCGGCGGCGGTATGTCCGCTGCGCTGGAGGCCGCTGCGCAGGGTGCGCAGAAGGTGATCGTCGTTGAGATGACCGCCAAGACCGGCGGCGCGCTCAACTACACCAGCGGCTCCCTGTCCGCTGCCGGCACCATCATCCAGAAGGAAGAGGGCGTTGAGGACTCTGTTGAGGCCTACGTCGCCGACATCCTTCGCATCGGCAGCGACTTCGGCGGCAAGCCCTCCGAGGAGCTCGTCAATGTCTACGCCAACGAGGCGGCTGCTGTCTTTGACTGGCTGTATGAGAACGGCCTGAAGGACAAGACCTACTCCGTGGACCGCGCCACCGGCGGCCGCGCCGTCTTCGCGCCGGAGCATGCGCTTTTCTCCATCAAGCGCACCTACAAGCCGGCCGCCGACGACAAGGCGAACTACAAGTCCGCCGCGCACGAGGTGCTCGACAAGCTGCTCGCGGCTGAGGAGCGCATCGAGGTCGTGACCAACACCAAGGCGACCCGCCTCGAGGCTAACGAGAAGGGTCAGGTTCTGACCGTTGTGGCCGAGGGCCCGCAGGGCGAGGTCCGCTACACCGCGTCCAAGGCGATCATCGTCGCCACCGGCGGCTACTCCGCCAACGGCAAGCTCATGGCCCAGTACGTGCCCTATGGCGAGTACTATCTGGCCGGCGGCGCTGCCGGCTCCGACGGCAACGGCCTGCGCCTGATGCAGCAGGTCGGCGCTGCGCTGAACATGGACTCCATGAGCGCGATCCCGACCTTCCCGATGGGCCTTGTCAGCAAGGACAACCCGAAGACCGGCGCCATCGCCAACACCTACGCCTACAAGGCGGGCGGCATCGTCATCAACCAGAACGGCGAGCGCTTCTGCGACGAGACCGAGACCAACCCGGCCATCCGCGAGGTCGCCCTTGAGGAGCAGCCGCAGGCGATCCAGTACGATATCTTCACCGACAAGATCATCGAGGATCTGACCGCTGCGGGCCAGTCCTACTTCTATGACGCGTACTTCAAGGCCGAGGGCCAGCCGGGCTGGCATGTCGTGACCACTGCCTCCACCATCGAGGAGCTGGCCGGCAAGATCGGCGTCCCGGCGGATACCTTCGCCAAGACCGTCGCCGATTACAACGCCGCCGTTGAGGCGGGCGGCACCGACGAGTTCGGCCGCCTGTACGACGGCACCAAGACCGCCTACAACGTCGCCGTCAACAAGATCGAGGGCGATAAGTTCTACGCCGTGCCGCTCAAGGCGCTGTGCGTCATGACCCTGGGCGGCATCACCGCCAACGAGAACATGCAGGTCCTCGACGAGGCCGGCAATGTGATCCCGGGCCTGTACGCGGCCGGTGAGGTCGTCGGCGGCGTGTGGGGCAAGTTCGTCTCCTCCGGCACCGGCGTCATGGGCCCGATCGTCTTTGGTAAGGTCGCTGCCCGCCATGCCATGGCCAACGAGCCCGCCGAGGGCTATGAGGTCAAGCCGGCCTCCAATCTGCTCGACGAGAGCCTCTTCGTGAAGGAAAAGGCCGCCGGCGCTGAGTTCGACATGACCGCCGAGCTCAAGGACGGCGAGTATACCGCCACCGTCGACGGCCAGGAAGGCCAGATGACCGTCAAGACCGTGATCGCGGGCGGCGTGATTGCCTCCGTCGAGATCGTAGAGAATCATGAGACGCAGGCCGTCGCCGGCGCTGCGCTGGAAAGCATCCCGGCGAAGATCGTGGAGACCAACTCCGTGGACGTCGACGCCGTCGCCGGCGCGACCCTGACCTCCGGCCGCATCATGAAGGCTGTCGCGCAGTGCCTGACCGAGGCCGCCGTGACGGCTGAGGGCGAGGAGATCTTCTCCGCTGAGTACGAGATGAAGGGCACCACCTCTGCGGGCAAGCCGAAGAACGACACCTTCATCTTCGAGGGCAAGACCACCGACGGCAAGATTACCGAGCTGAACTTCGACATCATCCGCAACAAGGGCCAGGAGGGCGAGTACTCCAAGAAGGGCATCATGGGCTATTCCATGAACGTCTCCGACGCCGCCGTTGAGAAGACCGAGGATGGCTACAAGCTCACCACCCTGACCTCCTACGGCTACAGCACCGAATTCGACGAGGGCATGTACGCTCAGTTCATGGTGACGGCCTCCGCCGAAAAGCTGACCGAGGAGACCACCTTCGGCGAGCTGAACTTCGTCAACCTGGCGAAGCCAGGCGAGCCGGTCGCCATCGAGAAGGCGATCATCGCCTACACCTACCTCGCTAACGAGGCGGGCATCACCCTGACCGCCGAGACCCCGGTGAAGGATCTCGTGGCGATCCATGGCTTCTATAAGGACGGCGCGTTCGTCGAGGGCAGCACCCGCGTGTCCTTCGCCGGCTATCACGGCGGCCGCAGCTACGGCGAGCAGATCGACGCCATCGTGGCGCACATCCTTGAGAACGGCATGACGCTGGAAGAGGTCTATGAGATGTTCAAGACCGTCAACCAGTCCAGCCAGCCGATCGAGGAGCGCGACGCTATCTCCGGCGCGACCATCGCCTTCGTGGGCGACTTCCAGCGCATGGTGTACCTCGCCATCCACGGCGAGCTGTTCGAGGGCGTTGTGACCCACACCACCACCGACGGCAGCACCAAGGTTGAGGTTGCGACCCAGGGCTATGCCGGCGAGATCGAGACCCACGTCACCTTCGACGCCGAGGGCAAGATCGTGTCCGTCACCGTGCGCGATGCGCAGGAGACTGACGGCATCGGCGGCAATCTGACGGCGGAGGGCTCCGAGTTCCTGTCCGCGCTGGTGGCCGGCCAGGAGAATGTGGGCGAGGTCGAGGCTGTGTCCGGCGCGACCATGACCTCCTCCGCGCTCAAGAAGGCTGTGCAGATGGCTCAGGAATATATGAAGGGCCTGTAATCTGCGGTATAACAGAATAAGCAGCAGCGAGTCCCCATCGGATGATTCCGATGGGGACTCTTTTTTGTGCGGTAAGCTGCGCAGAGACAACTGCGGCGAGCGGCGGCGGGCTGCTGCTCTCCTGACGGCTGGAATATTGTACGCGCAATAAGAATGGGACTGCATGCACCATATCCGTCGTGCCGGGCAACGGGCAATGCATATGATGGGGGGATTCCGATCCGGATATCGGAATAAATGGGTACTGAAGAATGGAGAAGAGGACGATGTTTCCGGGGATGAACAAATCGGTATGCTTCATGCTGCATGTGCTGCTGTGCCTCGGTGCGGCGGCAGCTCTCGTGATGACGAAGAAGCGCAGGACGGGCTGAACATCTGAATAAGCGGAAAAACGCGCGGAGTGATCCGTGCGGTTTTGCAGGGGGGTCCTTTCGGAATGGTTGATGACACAAGTAATAAAGAAAAATATTTTGCGTAACAAACAAGAAAAAGAGCAGGGCAAAAGTCGGATGATATATGAATTGATACGGTATAATGATGAATATATATTTAAGAATTTAATTAAAATATTAATAAGATGTAATAATAACATTAAAGATTATAAATTATGTTACGAAATGTAAACTAATTTAATAATTTATCGTTCATAAAGGGGTAAAAGAATTGACGAAAACATCGAATAGGGGTACACTTTCCGTGTAATTCTTAATAATATACAGACTGTGCGCGTGATTGTGCAAAGGGTATGTATTTCGCTTCAACAATGGGATGAAGGGGTACGGAAGAATGGATAAGAGGATGACGTCTCAGATGATGAACAAGGCGGTTTGCTTTGCGCTGCTGCTGCTCGTGCTGCTGTGCGCGGCGGGCGCGTATGCGGCCGGGGATCCTGCGGCCCGGATCGGGGAGACGAGGTATGACACGCTGCAGGCGGCGATCAACGCGTCGCAGAGCGGGGATACCATCGTCATGCTGCGCAATGTGACGGAGGATATTGTGATCCCCGGCTATGACGCGGACGGGAATGTGCGCGCGGACAAGCCCGACCTTACGCTGGAGATGGACTACTTCACGCTCACGTCCGCCAATGATACGGATCTGAGCGCCTTTGTCCATATCACATCCGGCGCGGATGTGACGATCCGCAACGGCACGCTCACCGGCGTCACCGCGGATAAGATGTTCACGCTCTATCTGGGCGAGGGCGAGCTCCATGCGGAGAATGTCACGTTCAGGGACAACTGCCCACACATGCCCAAGAGTGCGAGGCGGTATACCGCCGGCGCCATCTACACCTATGTGAGCATGTCCAGCGGTTACGCAAAGGATCCCCTGACCGGGGCGTATAATGGCGGCGCTGTGCTGGATCTGAAGGACTGCCGCTTCGAGGACAACAAGCCGACGTACGAGAGCAGCACATATCTTGCGGCCGGCGTTCTCTATGCGGCGGGCGCGAGGAACGGCACCCAGCCGACCAACCTGGAGATCACCATTGACGGCTGTACCTTCAAGGGCAACGCCAGCAAGCGCTACAGCTGCCTGTATATGTCCAACAACAATACGGAGCCCGCGCCCATCGTGATTAAGGACTGCCTGTTTGAGGGCAATACCCTGACCGGCACCACGGTCTCTGCTGTGGTCTGCTCCAACACGGCGATTGAGATCACGGATACCATCTTCCGCGACAACCTCGACGGCGCTGTGTACAGCAGGGACACGCTCACGATGACCGGCTGTCAGGTGCTGCGCAATCAGTCCCCCTCGACAAGCTCTGTCGCCGGCGGCGTCACGGCGTCCGGCACCAGCATGACGCTCAGGGATTGCCGCATCGCCGGCAACAGCCATGCCACCTACTACGGCGGCGTATCTACCAGCACGACGGAGAGCCTGCTGAGCAATACGGTCATCACCGGCAACTCGGGCGGCAGGATCGGCGGTCTCTACACCACCTCCGGCAAGAACGTCGTCTTTGACGCGGAGAAGCCCGGCGCGGTCTACGGCAACACGACGACCGCCGGTGACGCCTATGCCGGCCATGATATTGCGTTCTCGAATCAGTTCGGCAGCGGGAATACGGTTTCCATTCCTGCGGCGGCGGATATGCAGGACAGCGGCGTTTCCTTCAAGGGCTACAAGTGGCTGATTCACAGCAAGGCGGACGGTGTGGATCTCTATGTGGACGGCGGCCTTGGCGTTGAGCATACGGCCACGGCGCCCCGCACCTATACCGCCGTCTATGCCCAGAAGCGCTATATTGTCAGGAACCTGACGACCGATAAGCTGTATGAATCGCTCGGAACGGCTGTTTCCGAGGCGACCTCCGGCGATACGCTGCGGCTGGTGGCCGGCGATCCGGCGCTGGAGACCGCGGGCCTGATGCGCAGTGCATCCATCGCGCCTGAGAAGACGATTGTCGAGCCCACTGTGATCGACAAGAAGCTGACCCTTGACCTCAACAGCAGGAAGCTCTACAGCAGCCACGGCGCGACGCTGACCGTCGCCGGGACCGGCGATCTGACGATCATTGGCGACGGCGAGATCGACGCCGCGTCCGGCAATGCGGCGATCGTCAACAACGGCAAGCTGACCCTCCATACGGAGGCGTCCGCCGTTGTGGGGGATATCGAGGCCAATACCTCCGACACCACCCTTTTGTCCAATGCACAGCTGGGCACGATCATCCTTGCCAAGGACAAGACGGTGACCGCGAGCAAAGAGGTGACCAATGAGCTGACCTTTGCCATTGACGATGAGCAGCTTGCCGAGCTGAACGCCTGCACCACGCTGATGAGCGTCCCGCTGGTCGTTCCCCAGCCCGGCAGCACGCTGAGCGAAAGCCTGAGCAACAGCGTCGAGGTGGAGGGCTCCAGCCGCAAGGTGGTCGTCAAATTCGACGAGGAAGGCAACGTTCAGGCGCAGAACGCCGTCATTACCGGCATCTTCCTGAACGGACAGAGCGGCAATGACGCCAACGACGGCCTGTCGCTGAATAAGGCCGTGCGTACGTTCGCCCGCGCCAAGCAGGTGCTCAAGGCGAACAGCGGTGTGAACGTGATTTACATCACAGGGGCGGTCTCCGTGCTGGATACGCAGAGCTGGTCGCTGGCAGACGCGGGCGAGGGCGCGAGCCTCCTCCGCCATCCTTCCTATAAGGGCAGCCTTGTCTCCGTGAGCGGCGATCTGACGCTTTCTGATGTGGTCATCGACGGCAACAGAGACGCCGTCGCGGCGCAGGGCGCGATCGTGACGGTGGGCGCCTCCGGCCAGCTGACCATCCGCGACGGGGCGAAGCTGATCGACAACCAGTATACCGGCACCAGCGGATTCGGCGGCGCTGTCCACAGCCTTGGCAAGGTCGTCATGACCGGCGGCGAGATCAGCGGGAACGAGGCCGCATACGGCGGCGGCATCCATCTGTATACGGAAAAGGCGTCTCTTATCATGAGCGGCGGCAGGATCACCGGCAACAAGGCCAGCAAGGTTGAGACGGGCGTGGGCGGTATTGCCGGCGGCGTTTATGCGGATGTTGGCTCCGTGCTGAGGATGACCGGCGGCGAAGTCAGCGGCAATGAGGCGCCCTATCAGGGCGGCGGCATCTATATTCAGTGTGAGGCGAAGGGCTATCTCTCCGGCGGCCGCATCACAGGAAACCGCAGCGTGCTGATGCCCGGCTTTGCCGGCGGCGGCCTCTACGTCAACGGCACGCGCACCACGGAAAACGACGAAACCTTCGAATACGGCGAGCTCTTCCTGAGCAACACGCTGATCACCGGCAACAATGCTTCGCACGGCGGCGGCTATGCGGGCTGCGAGACGTCCTTCACCGATGCATTCACCAAGGACGGCGTTGCGGTGTTCTCCAATACGGCTGAGCATGCCGCATCCAACGAGCTGTTCTTTGAGACAGTGACTTCGAATCTGGCCAAGCCGACGGTCCGGCTGAGCGACTATATGCTCGGCGGCGGCGCGTATAACTGGATTGATAAGAATGGCAACCGCCTTGAGTCCGGTTCCGTTGCCCGCTACGATGCATTCGGCAGCTTCTCCAATGCGCCGTCTCAGGCGGATAAGGACCGCGCTTCGGCGCTTGCGCAGCTGACGATCAGCGGCAACAGCGCCAACGGCTTTGGCGGCGGTATCGCCAGCAACGGCACCGTCCATTTCGGCGAAGAGGAGGATGTGCTCCAGATTCCCGTCACCAAGCTCTGGGTGGATGAGGGACTCGCGGAGGAGCTCATCAGGGACGAGGCGAATAACCGCTACCTGCTGCGCAGGAGCGCTGCGGCGACGATCCATCCGGCGTCCTTCAAGGTCTGGCTGGTGCGCAACGGCGAAGACAGCACGTTCCTCGAGTTCAAGCGCGAGACCGTCACCGTGGACGGCGAGGAATACTACGCATGGCCGATCACCAAGAAGTTTGTCGACGTGCCGAAGAAGGATGCGAACGGCAGGAACTACACCTATACCGTGCGCGAGGAGCTTCCGGCCGGCGCTGCTTACAGCGTGGAGGTTCGCGGCGACGTGACCGGCTTCGTGATCACCAATACCTTCGCGCCGACCGGCACGGTCATCCTGACCGCGCAGAAGCGCGTGGACGGCAGGATCCCGACGGCGGGAGAGGTCTTCACCTTCACCCTGACGGGCGAGGGCGTCAGTCAGACGAAGCAGAATGTCGGCGGCGCGGTCACCTTTGACCCGATTGCCTACACGCTTGCCGATATCGGCACGCATACCTACACCATCCGCGAGAGCGCAGCGGAGGGCTACGAGACGGATCCGTCCGTGTATACCGTGACGGTCACCGTCACGCTGAACGGCAGCGCGCTGAATGCACAGGTCACCTCGATCAGGCGCGACGGCGCGGAGGCGGACGCGGTGGTGTTTGACAACGAGCACATCATCGACGGCACGCAGATCGTGCTGACGGCGCAGAAGCGCGTGGACGGCAGGGAGCCCGCCGCGGGCGAGGTCTTCACCTTCGCCCTGACGGGCGAGGGCGTCAGCCAGACGAAGCAGAACGCGGGCGGCACGGTCACCTTCGACCCGATCACCTACAGCGAGGGCGACGAGGGCGAGCATGTCTACACGATCACGGAGCAGGCGAAGGCCGGCTACATGACCGACCCGTCCGTGTATACCGTGACGGTAACGGTGACCGTCGGCGAGGATTATGCGCTGAACGCGCAGATCACCTCGATCAAGCGGAACGGCGCGGAGGCGGACGCGGTTCTCTTTGAGAACACCATCCCCGAGGCGGAGATCCGCCTGACCGCGCGCAAGACGGTCAACGGCGATGCGCCTGCTGCGGGCGAGGTCTTCACCTTCCGCCTGCTGGGCGAGGGCGTGGACATGACGGCGAGCAACGTGGGCGGCGAGATCGTCTTCGATCCGATCGGCTACACCGGCCGCGATGCGGGCAGGCGCTTCACCTACACGATCCATGAGGAGGCGGCTGCGGGCTACATCACCGACGAGACGGTGTATACCGTGGTCGTCGCCGTGGAGCAGAATGCAGACGGCAGCCTCGCGGCGCGGGTGGAGAGCATCCGCGGAGGCGAGGGGAATGAAATCCTCTTCCGCAACGAGCGCGAGAAGGAGGACGTTGTCCCGAAGACCGGCGACGAGAGCAGCATGGCGCTGTATGCGCTGCTGTGCCTTGGCGCGGCGGCCGGCCTCGTGATGATGAGGAAGCGCAGGGCGGCCTGAATATCTGAATCAGCGAAAAACCGCGCGGAGTGATCCGCGCGGTTCTTTTTTGCCGCCGGACTCATGGACAGAGATCATATATCAAGCAAATGTAATTAAAATATGAAATCCCTTAACATATAAATTACATAATTATGTAATAGTGTAAATACATGAACGATAAATGTAAATATATCAACACAATATATGGAAGATATTGACGCATATTGGATGGAAGATTAAACTATACAGCATATTGGGGCGCGTATGTCTGCCTGAAAAGGGAATGGCAGACGCGCATGACAGGACAAAGGGTAAGAGGATGAGAAACATGCTGAGGAAAAGATTCGTATCGCTGCTGAGGGTCGTCATGGCTTTGCTGCTGATGATGGCCTGTGTGTCCGGCGCGCTTGCGGCAGGAGGGGATGCTGCGCAGATCGGCAGCCAGAGCTATGCCACGCTGCAGGCGGCGATCAACGCGGCGAAGGACGGGGATACCATTGTCATGCTCCGCGATGTGACGGAGGACATCATCTTCCCCGGCTATCAGGCGGACGGGACCACCCTGCGCACCGATGCAATCAAGGTGACGCTGGAGATGGACAACTATACCCTGACGTCGGCGAATGACAAGAACACGGCGTCGTTCGTCCATATCATCGGCGGCTGGAATGTCACGATGAAGAACGGCACGCTCACCGGCGTTACGGCGGACAAGAAGTTCACCGTCTATCTCGGCGACGCGACCCTGACGGGTGAAAACCTCACCTTCAGCGGGAATAAGCCGGCGGCGGGAACTGCGAGGGACAGCTATACCGCGGGCGCGATCTATACCTATCTGGATACGACGGCGCCGGCGAAGGACCCTGTGACGGGCGGCACGCACAGCAGCGCCTCGATCATCATGAAGGACTGCGCCTTCACCGGCAATGAGGTGACCTCCTGCTATGATGCTGCTGCGACCAGCGCGAGCGCGGGCGCGATCACGGCGTATGCCGCCTCGGGCAAGACGCTGAATGTTTCCCTCACGGATTGCGAGATCAGCGGCAACAAAGCGCCGCGCTGGGGCGCGGTCTATTTCAGCGGCGCGGCCAATACCGGGGCGAAGCTGACGGTGAACGGCACGACCATCAGCGGGAACACCGTGACCAAGGCGGCGGCGTCCGGCGCTGCGGTGTATACCTCCGGCATCTATGGCATGGCGGCCATTCTGAACCCCAGCACCGTGAGCTTCACCAACAGCAGCGTGAAGGACAACGCGGCGTGCGGACTGTATGCCGTGGGTACCATGACGATGAACGGCTGCAGCGTCAGCGGCAACGCCAGCCCCTCGACCGCCCGCACGGCCGGCGGCCTGTTCGTGAGCAACAGCAGCAATAAGGCGGCGACGGTCACCCTGACCAACACGCGCGTCTATAACAACAGCGCGGAGAATGGCACGAAGGGCTGCGGCGGCGCATGGGTTGGCGCATACAGCACGCTTCATATGAAGAATTCTGCGATCACTGGCAACCGCGGATCGCAGATCGGCGGCGTGGGCTTTGATTACTATGATAACCTGAAGATGCCCTCCGGCAGCGGCAGCGCGATCTACGGCAACAAAACGACCGGCAGCAACAGCTCCGGCGAACATGACATCTTCTTTGTGCAGAATATGTTCAGCAGCTCGTATCCCAATGACATCATGGCGGCCGCCAATATGAAGGACGGCAGCAGGACGTTTGAGGGATACACATGGATGACCGGTACCGCGACCGTGGGCGCCATCAATAATACATTGGCGAGGGTGTATCGCGGCTTCACCGCCAAGATCGGCACGCTCCGCAATGTTGCGCTGAACGTGAACACGAATACGGCGTATCCCTCTGTGCAGGAGGCGATGGACGCCGCGTCCTCCGGGGATACCATCCGCCTGATCGCGGGCGAGGACGGCAAGACGCCCAAGACCATCATCGAGAGCGTCGAGGTCAAGGGGAAGGTGACCCTCGACCTGAACGGGCGCACGCTCGACGGCAGCAATACCTATGCGCTGCAGGTGGAGGAGGGCGGCAGCCTGACCCTGACCGGAAGCGGAACGACCATGAGCACGGCGAATGCGATCATCAATTACGGCAAGCTGACGGTTGACCCGACGGGCAGCATGACCACCGGGCATATCGTCACCAACACCTCCGACTTTGACCTGAAGGGCGATGCGCAGATCGACAGCATCACGCTGGGCATCAACTGCACGATGACGGCGGACGACGACGTCACCGGCCCGCTCCAGCTGGCGCTGTATAAGGACACGATCGCTGTGCTCAACGCGGGCACGAACACCGCGCCCGTTCCGCTGATCCTCCCGTATACCGGCGAGACGCTCAGCGCGCTGGCGGCGAAGGTCTCCGTGGAGGAGGCCGGAATGGTTGTGGAGATCAAGGCGGACGACAAGGGCCGCGTCGTTGCGGACAGCCGGGTGCTGGACGGCGTGTATATCGACGGCGTAAACGGCAGCGACGACAACGACGGCCTGAGCGTGGGCAAGCCCGTGCGTACCTTCGCGAAGGCGGCGGAGGTGCTCGCGGCGAACAGCAAGTTCGACGGCATCTATGTGCTGGGCACCGTGCCTGTGCGCAATACGCAGACATGGACCCTGCCGGAAGGCAAGACCATGATGCGCTATCCGGGCTTCAAGGGCGATATGGTGAGCGTGAGCGGCACGCTGACGCTGGAGAATATCGTGCTGGATGGCAGCAAGTCCTCCGTCACGGCGAAGGGCTCCATCGTCGATGTGAACGGCGGCACGCTGAATATCAATACCGGCGCGGTGCTGCAGAACAACCGGTATGGCGCGGCGAACGAGGAGACCTACGGCGGCGCGGTGTCCGCGCAGAACGCGAAGATTACGCTGGACGGCGGCACGATCACAGGCAATCAGGCCTTCAACGGCGGCGGCATCTACGCGCAGAAATCGCAGATTGAAATCAAGTCGGGCAGCATCAGCGGCAATATCGCCGCCAGCCCGGATGATAACACCAAGGGCGCGGGCGGCGGCGTGATGGTCAACTATGCCTCGACCATCACCATGACCGGCGGCGAGATCAGCGGCAATACGTCCTATAACTGGGGCGGCGGCATTGCGCTGGGCGTC
Source organism: Clostridia bacterium (assembly GCA_017938795.1). Taxonomy (GTDB): domain Bacteria; phylum Bacillota; class Clostridia; order Christensenellales; family Aristaeellaceae; genus Ventricola. The sequence goes on along the minus strand of JAGBAV010000005.1, from coordinate 1,842 downwards.
GCGGCGGATCCGGCGCAGCCCTGCGGCATGACCATGACCGGCGGCACGATTGCGAACAACACCTCTTCGGACAGCGGCGGCGGCCTGTTCATCCAGTGCGAGAGCACAGCGACGATCTCCGGCGGCAGCTTCACCGGCAATATGTCCACCCATCATAAGTTCGCCGGCGGCGGCATCTATGTCAACGGCGGGCGCATCTACACGGGCGGCACGGCGGCGAAAGATGGTCTTCTTATCCTGAAGAACGCCATCGTCACCGACAACAGTGCGAAGAGCGGCGGCGCCTATGCGGGCTGCGAGACGTCCTCAATTGAGATGTTCAACCAGAGCGCGGCGGCCCTCTACGGCAACAGCGCCAGCGACGGCGGCAGGGAGATCTACACCGGCGCGGGCTTCTCTGAGTATCGCGGCGCGTCGGAGATTATTCTCAGCGAGACCATGCTCGGCGGCGGCGCGTATAACTGGAAGGATGAGAACGGTGAGCGCGTCGTCTCCAACAGGCTGACCGGCGCGGAGGCCTTCATCAAGCTCGACAGCGCGCCGGACGCGGCGGCTATCTCTGCCGCGCAGGCGGCGTACACCGCGGCGGACGGCGTGATGATCAGCGGCAACAGCGCGGCCAACGGCTACGGCGGCGGTATCGCCAGCAACGGCGACGTGCAGATCGGCGAGGAGGGCAACGAGATCTCCATCCCGGTGAAGAAGATCTGGGTGGATGCCGAGGGCGCGGAGATGCTCACCGCCGACGAGGCGAACAACCGCTACCTGCTGCGCAAGAGCGAGGCAGCGACGATCCATCCGGCGTCCTTCCGCGTCTGGCTCACGCGCGACGGCGAGGATTATGCGCTGGTCGACTTCGAGCGGACCGAGGTCACGGTGGACGGCGTTGACTACTATGCGTGGCCGATGACGATGACCTTCGCGAAGGTTCCGCAGAAGGATCACAGCGGCAGGGCCTATGTCTACGGCGTCCGCGAGGTGATGCCGGAGAACACCGTGTATACCGTGGAAATCGAGGGCGACGTGACCGGCTTCGTCATCACCAATACCTTCGCGCCGACCGGCTCCATCATCCTGACGGCGGCGAAGACCGTGGACGGCAGGGAGCCCGCGGAGGGCGAGGTCTTCACCTTCACCCTGACGGGCGACGGTGTCAGCCAGACGAAGCAGAACGTCGGCGGTACGGTCACCTTTGACCCGATTGCCTACACGCTTGCCGATATCGGCGAGCATACCTATACCATCACGGAGAACGCAGCCGACGGCTATGAGACCGATCCGTCCGTGTATACCGTGACGGTCACCGTCGAGCTGGCTGGCGGCGAGCTGAGCGCGCAGGTCACTTCGATCAAGCGCGACGGCGAAGCTGCGGACGCGGTGGTGTTCGGCAACGAACACGTGATCTACGGCACGCAGATCGTCCTGACGGCGCAGAAGCGCGTGGACGGCAGGGAGCCCGCCGCGGGCGAGGTCTTCACCTTTGCCCTGACGGGTGACGGCGTCAGCCAGACGAAGCAGAACGCGGGCGGCATGGTGACATTCGACCCGATCACCTACAGCGAGGGCGACGAGGGCGAGCATGTCTACACGATCACGGAGCAGGCGCAGGACGGCTACGAGACCGACCCGTCGGTGTATACCGTGACGGTGACGGTGACCGTCGGCGAGGACTACCGCCTGAATGCGCAGATCACCTCGATCAAGCGCGACGGCGCGGAGGCGGACGCGGTGGTGTTCGACAACGAGCACATCATCGACGGCACGCAGATCGTGCTGTCGGCGAGCAAGACGGTGGACGGCAGGGAGCCGGCTGAGGGCGAGGTCTTCACCTTCACGCTGGAG